>CAZXOH010000091.1:0-4403 GCA_964642345.1 uncultured Muribaculaceae bacterium
ATTACATTTATTTTTTTTATTAAATATATTATATAAATCTTCATAATATTTTTTATTATGAGTTATAAAACCTTTTCTATTTTCAGTTATATCCATCAAATTATAAAAATCATTTATATCTCTTGCTAAAGAAACAGATATATCTAATTCACTAGCTTTTTTTATTCGTTGTTTTGTTGTTTTTGAAAAGTGTTCTTCAACTTGTTCAAGTGGTTGATTAAAATCAATTCTAAAAGAAAATCTTGGTTGTGTTGTTTCAAATCTTTGAGTAAATCCTAAATGTTTATAGCCTAATTTTTGTAAATTTTCGAATATATTTGTTTTAACTATGATTTCTTCATTTTTATAATTATATTTTTTTATAATAATATCTGGATCAATTTTTATAAATATTCCTTTATGTTTTTTTACATATTTTTTTAATTCATTTGTAAATATTTTTAATAAATTAAAATCTTCAAAATTTATTACATAACCTCTTGGTGCATAAAAGTAGGAATAACCAAATACTAATTTTTTTTCTAATAATAATGTAGCGCAAACTAATTTTCCATTTTCTTTTAATCCCACATAATGAGGTATTAATCCTTTATCAATTGAAGAAAATTCTCCCCACATTGATGATTGTAGAAAATGAGATTTATATTCATTTTTTTCGACAAATTCTTCATATTCAGTTAATTCTATATTTTCAATAAATTTCATATTATCACCTATTAAAAAGAATAAGTAAAACTTATTTCTTTAATCCTTTTAAACCACCATTATAACCACTTAATATGTTAGATTCAAATGAAGTTGTTTTTTTTGAATTTTCTTTATATTCTTTAATGGTTAATTTAATAACATCATCTAATAATTTTTTGTATTCTATTCCTTTTGCTTTCCATAAATAGAATGCTAAAGATCCAGGTATTGTATTTGGTTCATTTACATATACTTTTTCATTCTTTTTATCGATTAAAAAGTCAATTCTTGCAATTCCTTTTAAGTTTAAAGCTCTAAATGTTTCTTTAGAATATTTAATTACTTCTTCTTCTAATTTTTTATTAATTCTAGCAGGAATTATTCTATCTGTTGCTACCATACCTTTATTAAATGTTTTTAATTTTCCTTTTTTCCCATTTCCTAAATATTTATCATTAAATGTTAAAAATTCATTTTTAGTTATTACTTCATCAATAACACTTGTATCTTGATATTCATTATTTCCCATTACACTACAATTAACTTCTATCAAGTTTTCAACTATTTTTTCTATTACTATTTTACTATCATATTTAATTGCTTCTTCTATAGCTTTTATAACATCTTTTTCTGTTTTAGAAACGGTTATTCCTACACTACTACCTAAATTAGCTGGTTTTACTATTACTGGATAACCAATTTCTTTAATATTTTTTAAGATTTTTTTAGAATCATCTAAATATTCATTGTCATAAAACCAAGTATATTTAGGTACTGGTATATTATTTGCTTCCATTACTTGTTTCATTACAACTTTGTCTTGTCCTAAACTTGCGCCTAACATAGAAGGACCTACATATGGAATTCCAACTGTTTCTAAATATCCAGCTAAAGATCCATCTTCAACTCCTTTTCCATGAACAATTGGAAATACAATATCTAATTCATCTACAACTTTATTGAATAATCCATTTGTTTTTATTAAACAAAATCCTCTTTTTGTTTTTGTCAATGTAACTTGTTTAGCGTATTTTTTTAATTCGTTAAAGTCTTTATATACATCTATTTCCATTAACATTTTTCCAGTATACCAAATTCTATCTTTACTAATATATATTGGTATTATATCATATTTATCTTTATCAATATTATTCATTGCTTGTATGGCAGTTATAATACTTACTTCGTGTTCTACTGACTCACCACCAAATATTACTCCTAATTTTATTTTCATAACTATCACTCTTTCTACTTCTCATCAAATATATCAGGCAAATCACTTTGTACTAATACATACGTTTCTTTGTCAACAAATTTATTAACTAATTCAAATGCCTCTTTTACATTATTTAATACATAAATATTATTTTTTTTAAATTTTTTTTCTATTAATCCTTCATATATTGGTTTTGTTTGTTCTTTTCCTAATAATATAGCTATGTCTGTTTTTTTACTCATATAGTTTCCTAATTCTTTATTAAGTTCATATGATTTATTTCCAAGTTCAATCATTCCTGAAGATATTACTATTTTTTTACCAGGCATATTTTCTAGTACATCTAAAGCCATTTTTGTTCCATCAGGGTTCGCATTATATGCATCATCTATTATATTAATTATACCCATTTTTTTTAATTCTAATCTATGTTCAACTGGTTTTACTTTTTTTACTCCCATTTGTAATTGTTTTATGGTTAATCCAAGTTCTTTTCCTAAAGCAATTCCAGCTAGTATATTATAAATATTAGCCTTCCCTAATAGTTTTGTTTCAAATTTATATTTATTTTTATCGCCTTTAAATACGCATTCAAATGTTGTTCCATCACTATTCAATTTTATGTTTATTGCTCTAACATCTACATTTTCATTTTCAATTCCAATCCAAACAGTTTTCACTTTATTTTTTAATTTATAGTTTACTTGTAATAAATCATCACCATTTAATACAGCTATTCCATCACTTGGAAGTGATTCTATTAATTCAAATTTTGCTTTTTGAATATTTTCTTGAGAGCCAAAGCTTTCTAGATGCGCTACTCCTATTTTAGTTAATATACCATATTTTGGTTTAACTAAATCACATAACTCTTTTATTTCGCCTCTTTTAAATGCTCCCATTTCAGCTATAAATATATCATTAAATTTATCTAAATAGTTATTTATTGTTATAATTAATCCAACTGGCGTATTAAAATTTTTAGGAGTTGGTAGTGAATTATATTTAATATTTAATATATCATTTAAGATGTTTTTACTGCTTGTTTTTCCATAAGATCCCGTAATTCCTACAACTTCTAATGAAGGCAATTCTTTTAATTTTTTTATTGCTTTTTTCTTAAAACGATTTGCTAAAAATTTTTCGATTGGTTTATTTATTAAATTAGCAACAAATGTTACATAATAATTTAAATAAACCATTAATCCTATTATTAAATAATATATTCCTAAATAATTTTCTTCAAATGTTAAAGAAAATACTATGTTTGGTATTAAATATAATATTAATTCTGTTACAAATAGTCTTTTTACTCTTTTTGTTACCTTTAATTCTAATTTTGATGTAGTTTGATTGTGCAAATTAAATAAAGATAAAAATGTATAAAAAATTATTATCAATACCATTAATAATATATTACTTTTAATGAATATAAATGGTATTACAAAAATAAATAATATATCTAAATTATAAAAAACTTTTTTTAAATTTTTATTTATCCATTTTATATATCTTGATCCATCATTATACCAATTTTGTTGTAACATTTGAAATGACTTTCTTGTTTTAATATATGTATATATCAATATTGGAAGTAATGTTACTATAAACTTCATTAACATATTTTTCACTCCTTAATAAAATTATTTATAATGTTTATTGTTTGTCCTAATCTTTCTAGATATGCATAATGTGTACAATTTTCATATTCTATTACAGCAGCATCTTTTATTAATGATTCTAATTCATATGCATCTTTTAAAGGAACTGCTTCATCCAATGTTCCCCAAATTATAAGTGTTGGACATTTAATTTTTTTTACTTCTTCAGTTATATCTAAATTTACTGTATTTACTAATATTTTTCTCATTATTGGAGATGCATTTTTATAGTCTGCTGATCCAATATGTTTTTTTGCAAATTCCTCAAATTTATTTAAAACTGGAACTTTTTTTAATTTTTTTAATATTTTTGTTTTTGTACTTAATTTTTTTATTTCTTTTTTAAATGGACTTCCAAATAAGATAAGTTTTTCAACTTCATACATACTTGAATAAAGTAAACTTATTTTTCCACCAAATGAATGTCCGATGAGTATTGGCTTTTCAATTTTTAATTCTCTTAAACATTTTTTTATACAATTAACAAAATCTATTACTTGCCAATCAAATGGGGGTTCACTACTTTTACCATGTCCAGGAAAATCAAATATTATGATATCATTAGTTTCACTAAATGCATCTCCTATTGGTTTCATCATTTCAATGTTTTGACCCCATCCATGTAACAATACCAATGTTTTTCCTTTTCTGTTTCCATATCTAATATAGTTAATATTTGTGCCATTTATTGTTTTCATAAGTTCACCATAATTATTATAACATTATTTTGATATTTTTTGAATTAAATTAAATAATTTTACTTATTTTTACAAACTTAAAAAATAAACTCCATTAAATGAAGTTTATAATTTTTCTATTTGTTCTTTTGATAAAGAGGT
>CAZXOH010000092.1:0-4375 GCA_964642345.1 uncultured Muribaculaceae bacterium
ATATTATAATACCTAATATTATTAATATTTTATTAATTTTATTTTTATTCATATCTAAACTCCTATTCACCTAAATTATAAATTACTACTGGTCATATAGTCAATAGCAAAGCAAAAATTTATAAAAATTGACAAAAAAATGAGACTACCAGCCCCATCTTTGAACACTAAAACTAATATTATTTCCAGTTAATCCGTCTGCACCAAATACTGTTTTATCTTTTTGAGTTGAATAAGCTAAATCCATCCAAACTTTACCTTGTGCCCATGAATTTGCCATCGAAGCTCCAGTATCCAACACAATAGCAGTAAAAGTATCTTTACCTGGTTTAGTAATTTGAACAATAGTTCCACAAGGAAAACCTTTCAATGCAGCAGCAACTATTCTAACTTTACCATATTCAGAATCTTCATAATAAATACCATCATTTACTAAACTATGAGTTTTATTTTCTCTAGTTTTACAAGCTAAATTACCAGTTCCTGTACAACCTACACAATCAGGCCCATACCCTGATAATTTACCAGTATAATTACCATTTCTTCCAGTTCCTACTTCAACAACTTCATCAACTTTTTCTTGAATAACTTGAACAGTTTCATCTTCACTAGTCTTATATGCAATTTCATTAACACCAGTTGTAATAACTTTTTTAACATTACTTGGTAATTTAGAATTATATTTATAAATTGTTTTATAATTTGTAACTACACTCATTATACTTGTATCTTTTATTAAATTATCTGTTTTTAATTCAATTTCATTGTAATTTCCAAGATTGAATAATGACATAAAAGATATTACTAGTAAACAAAAAAATTTACGAGCAAACTCTAATACTAATATATTCATTCATTTCACCTCGTCTATATAATTGTAGCAAAATTATAGTTTCAAGTCAAATTGATTTATAGCATTAGAAGTAGTAATACTTAATACATCTTTTAAAGAAATATTTTTTAATTCAGCTATTTTTTTAGCAATAAAATAACAATTATATGGTCTATTTTTTTCTCCTCTAAAAGGTTCTGGAGACATATAGGGACTATCAGTTTCTAATAATAAATTTTCAATTGGGATATTTTGAACAACTTCTTTTAATTTAATACCATTTTTAAAAGTAACAACACCACCAATTCCTAATTTTACATTCATTTTAATTAATTCTTTTGCAACTTCCAAACTAGAACTATAACAATGCATAACTATTTTTAAATTAGAAAATTTTTTTATAATATTTAAAGTATCTAATATAGCATCTCTACTATGAATTACAACTGTTTTATTATATTTTCTAGCTATATCCATTTGTTTAATAAATAATTGTTTTTGTAAATCTTTATTATCACTTGTATAATGGTAATCTAAACCTATTTCACCAATACCAACTATTTTTGGATTATTTATATTATTTATAATATAATCTAAATCAGAATCAGAAACATTATTAACTTCTTCTGGATGTAAACCAATTGTTCCATAAACATTTGAATATTTGTTAATTAATTCAATTACTTCTTTATTAGAACTGGAATTGTAACCACTTACTATTATAATATTATTTTCATTTCATTTATTACTTCATCAATATTCTCATAATATTCTTTAAAAATATGACAATGTGTATCTATAAACATTTTAATCACCAAAAAAATTATACCATTTCTTAGTATAATTTTCTACTTACATTTTATATACCATATAATAGAAGCAATAAATATTATTAAATAAAAAGCGTCTATTATGTTAAAATTTACCAACAAACTGCCAAATATCATTACAGGTACTAAAAGTAACGCTATAACAATATACTTCTTTTCTTTAAAATTATTTGGCATATTCTTTCCCTTTCTAGATAGATATATAATAACATACAAAAGATAAAACTACAAACAAATTTTGTAGTTTTCGTACGACAATTTACAACATTTTACACATTTAATTCAGCTAATTTTTTTTCTTTGTCAATTCTAGCAAATAAAGGTTCAGGATTATTTAATTTAATTCCTTCATCCATTCCTTTAAAATTAATGCTTTCAACTGATCTATTGTTAGTATTTAATTGACTAAAAATTTTATCAGCTGTTTCTGGCAAAAATGGATATAATAGTGTAGCTCCACTTCTTATTGATTCTAATAAATTATATAATACTGTTTTTAATCTCTCTTGTTGTGTTTCTGATTTTGCTAAAACCCAAGGCATAGTTTCATCAATATATTTATTACATCTTCTAAAAATATCAAAAATTGCATCAATTGCTTCTGATACCTTTAAATCATTCATTTTTTCTTCAACAAGACTTGGTGTTTTTAAAACTAAATTAATTAATTCTTGATCCATAGGTTCAAATTCTGTTGGTAAATAAACTATTCCATCAAAATATTTATGAGCCATTGAAATTGTTCTATTAACTAAGTTTCCAAGAATATTTGCTAAATCAGAATTAATTCTTTCAATTAATAATTCATATGTAATTGTTCCATCACTCGCAAATGGAATTTCATGTAATAAATAATATCTAATAGCATCAACACCAAATTCTTTAACTAAATCATCAGCATATAATATATTTCCTTTTGATTTACTCATTTTATCATTACCAAATAATACCCAAGGATGACCAAATATTTTTTTAGGCATTGGTAAATCTAATGCCATTAACATAATTGGCCAGTAAATAGTATGAAATCTTAAAATATCTTTACCAATTAAATGAATATCAGCAGGCCAATATTTTTTAAATGTATCTGAACTATTATCAACATCATATCCTAAAAAAGTAATGTAATTAGATAGAGCATCTATCCAAACATATATAACATGTTTATCATCAAATGTAACAGGAACACCCCAATCAAAAGATGTACGAGATACACATAAATCTTGTAGCCCTGGTTTTATAAAATTATTCATGATTTCATTTTTTCTACTTTCAGGTTGAATAAAATCAGGATGTGATTCAATATATTCTTCTAGCCTTTTAGTATAGTTACTTAATTTAAAGAAATACGCTTCTTCACTTGCAACCTTAACTTCTCGACCACAATCTGGACATTTTCCATCTACTAATTGAGATTCCGTCCAAAATGATTCACAAGGTGTACAATATAATCCTTCATAGTTTCCTTTATAAATATCACCTTGGTCATATAATTTTTTAAATATTTTAGAAACTACTTCTTTATGATTTGGATTTGAAGTTCTAACAAATTTGTCATAACTTGTATTCATAACATCCCATATTTTTCTAACTTCTAATGCTATTTCATCAACATATTCTTGAGGTTGTTTTCCTTGTTCAATGGCTTTTTGTTCAATTTTTTGACCATGTTCGTCAGTTCCTGTTTGAAAATAAACATCATAACCTGTTAATCTTTTATAACGTGCGATTGCATCTGCTAAAACTATTTCATAAGTATTCCCAATATGTGGTTTACTTGATGCATAAGCAATTGCTGTTGAAATATAAAATTTTTCTTTCATTTTAATCCTCCTTATTAGTAGAACCAAATCCACTAATTCTTTCTTTTTCTATTTTATCCTCATTTTCTACCGTCAAATACTTTGTAAATATTCCTTGACATATTTTTTCACCTTTTTTTACAATATAATTTTTATTACCTTGATTATGTAGTTTTATAAATATGTGTCCCTCATTATCAGAATTATTATAATAATCGCTATCAATTACTCCAACTTGATTTACAAGTCTAACATTATATTTAAAACCCATACTGCTTCTAACTATTATAAATAAAACTTCATCTGAATTCATTGCAACTTTAATACCCGTTGGTATTTTAATAATTTCATTTGGTTTAAGTATAAAATCAGATAGGGCTTCAAAGTCATATCCAGCACTATTTTTAGTACTTCTTTTAGGAATATTATATGAATCATACAAATTTACATCATCTATAATATCTTTTTTAAATTGTTCAAAACTTATTTTTTCAAATTTTCTCATTTAAACCTCCAATCAAAAAACTACATCCATATAAGGACGTAGTTCACGTGGTACCACCTTAATTCATAGATAAAATCTACCTCTTATATTTAACGCATATTAACGGTATAAGCTAATTATTCACTTAAACAATTCCGGAACCATTTAAAATAATTAATTTTACTAGTTTTCATCAACCACTAGCTCTCTAAAAAAATTAAATTATTTTTCTTTCCTTCTTAATTTTTAAATATGTAAAATTATTACACATAAATTTTTGTAAATAAATTATAATAATATTATACGCTAAATTTATCTAATTTACAATTAATTCTATTTAATTCAGTGAAAAAGAGTAAATAATTTTAATTATTCAAACTTATCAAATAAATCTGGCAAATATTTTTTAATTATAGAATATAATTCA
>CAZXOH010000093.1:0-4310 GCA_964642345.1 uncultured Muribaculaceae bacterium
CTGATAAAGCTCGTACTTTAGCAATTAATCAATTAAGTGGAAAAGTATCAAATTTAATTAGAAATTTAAGAGAAGATTTAGTTCAAGTTTTAGCAAACATTAATGTTAATATTGATTATCCAGAATATGATGATGTAGAAGAAATAACTATTCCATTATTACAAGAAAAAATAAAAAATATAAAAGAAAAAATAGAAGATATTTTAAAAAAATCAAATAACGGAAAAATAATTAAAGAAGGAATTAAAACATCAATAATAGGAAAACCAAATGTAGGAAAAAGTAGTTTACTTAATACTTTATTAGAAGAAGATAAAGCAATTGTAACTGATATTGAAGGAACAACAAGAGATATAGTAGAAGGAACAATAAATATTGATGGAATTTTATTAAATATAATTGATACAGCAGGTATTAGAAATACTGATAATATTGTAGAAAAAATAGGTGTTGATAAAAGTTTAGAACTAATTGATAATTCTGATTTAATATTATTTGTTTTAAATAACAATGAAGAAATATCAAAAGAAGAATTAGAACTATTAGAAAAAATAAAAAATAAAAATCATATTATTATTGTTAACAAAATAGATTTAGAAAAAAAATTAAATACTGATTTATTTAATAATGTTATTTATATAAGTACAAAAAATAATAAGGGAATTGATGAATTAAAAAATAAAATTAAAAAAATATTTAATTTAGAACAAATTGAAAAAGAAGATATGACTTACTTAACTAGTGCTAGAAGTGTAGCAATTTTAAAACAAGTAAAAGAAAAAATAAATGAATTAGAAAAAAATATCAATAATAATATGCCTATTGATATGATTGAATTAGATATTAAAAATATTTGGAATTTATTAGGTGAAATAATAGGAGAAACCTACGAAGAAGAATTAATAGATGAATTATTTAGTAGATTTTGTTTAGGAAAATAAGTTTTTTAACTTATTTTTTTGTTATTAGTTCTATTTAAAATATAATCAATTGAAACATTATAATAATCAGCAAGTTTAATTAATAAATCTAAAGGTATATCTCTTATGTTTAATTCATATAAACTGTATTGTTGTTGAGTTATTCCTAATATATTAGATACATCTTTTTGTAATAAATCATGATCTTCTCGTAAATCTTTAATTCTTTTTATTTCCATATAATCACCATTAACACTAAATTAACACACATTTAAATGAATGTACTTGACATACATTTATTTGAATGTATATAATTAATTAGGTGACAATATGAAAAAGTTAATAAAAAGTAGAATATTTTTAATAATAATATGTGGAATAGTATTTACTGGGTTAGGAGTATATGCTTCTAATATATATAATTCTACAGATGTATTGTATACATCAAGTGACGGAACAAGTATGACAGTAAGTGATGCTTTGAATGAATTGTATAATAAAAAAAATGATTCATCAGTATCAGTTGTTTATGAATTTATGTATATAGGTAAAGAACAAATATTCACAATTCCATATGATGGTAGATATAGATTTGATGTATGGGGAGCACAAGGAGGTGTATCTACTTCATCTAAAACAGGTGGATATGGTGCTTATGCAACAGGAGAAATAACATTAAAAAAGGACGATATTTTGTACATAAATGTAGGTGGAGCTGGTTCAGGTGATGGAACCCATAAAGTATTTAATGGAGGATATAATGGTGGAGGAAATGCACAAATAAATAGTGATGGTCATTTTCGTACTGCTTCAGATGGCGGTGCAACATCCATTGCTGCAGAATCAGGTTTACTTTCTACATTAAGTGAAAAATTATCCTCAATTTATATAGTTGCTGCTGGAGGAGGAGGTGGTGGTTCAAATTCAGTAATTATGGCTTGTTCTGGTGGTAATGGTGGTGGTATTTTAGGTGTAAATAGTAGTTCATATATAGAAGGAACAATTACTTTGTATGGAATTGGTGCATCACAAACATCAGGTGGAACTTTTTACGATAGTAGAGGAAATACAGATGCCTTATATCATGCAGTTGGGTCTTTTGGTCAAGGTGCTTCTTGTTTTGGTACAGGTGGAGGAGGAGGACTTTATGGTGGAGGTTGTAGTAATTATGGTGCTGGTGGTGGTTCAAGTTATATTGGAAATTCTTTATTAAAAAATAAAAAAATATATTGTTATAATTGTGAAGAATCCTCTGAAGAAAATACTAAAACTATAAGTAATACAAATGTTAGTGATAAAGCTATAACTGAATATTCAAATATCGGAAATGGATATGCTAGAATTACTTATTTGGGAAATTAATTAAAGTAACAAAATTTATTTGTTATTTTTTTTAAATTAATTGTATAAAAAATAAAAAAATAGTATAATATGAAAAGTTAAAAAGGAAGTGTTTTTATATGAAATATGAAATAATTGTAGTAGGTGGTGGACATGCTGGATGTGAAGCTTCTTTAGCAGCTTCTCGTAAAGGTCATAAAACTTTATTAGTAACTGGAAATATAAAAAATATTGCAGATATGCCATGTAATCCTTCAATTGGTGGATCAGCCAAAGGAATAGTAGTTAGAGAAATAGATGCATTAGGTGGTCAAATGGGAAAAACAGCCGATATGACTCATATTCAAATCAAAATGCTTAATAATAAAAAAGGACCTGCTATTAGATCATTAAGAGCCCAAGGAGATAAAATAACATATCCTAAAAAAATGTTAGAAATAATGAAAAATCAAGAAAATCTAGACATAAAAGAGGGAATAGTTGAAAACTTAATCATTGAAAATAATAAAGTAATAGGTGTTATTTTAGAAGATAATACAAAAATATATAGTGATGCAGTTATTTTAACAACAGGAACTTATTTAAAAGCAGATATATTAGTTGGAAATACTAGAACAAGACAAGGACCACATGGTGAAAAACCATCTAATTATTTAAGTGAAAATTTAGAAAAATTAGGTTTTAAAATAAAAAGACTTAAAACAGGTACACCACAAAGAATAGATATAAATACAATTGATTTTTCAAAAACAAAAATAGAATTAGGTGATTCTGAATATTTAACATTTTCCTTTGATTTAAAACCTTTATATAAAATAGAAGAACAAGTTCCTTGTCATTTAACTTATACAACAGAAGAAACTCATAAAATAATAAGAGAAAATTTAAATAAATCAAGTATGTATGGTGGATTAGATGATATTAAAGGAATAGGACCTAGATATTGTCCATCAATTGAAGATAAAGTTGTAAGATTTGCTGATAAGGAAAGGCATCAATTATTTTTAGAACCTGAAAGTAAAATAAGTGATGATCCTACATACGGAAATACCATTTATTTACAAGGATTTTCAACAAGTATGCCATATGATATTCAAGAAAAAATGGTTCATAGTTTACCAGGTTTAGAAAATGCAAAAATATTAAAATATGCATATGCAATTGAATATGATTCAATATATCCAACTCAATTAAAACAATCATTAGAAACAAAAATAATAGAAAATTTATTTACTGCAGGACAAATAAATGGAACAAGTGGATATGAAGAAGCAGCTTGTCAAGGTTTAATGGCAGGTATAAATGCATCATTAAAATTAGAAAAAAAAGAACCATTAATATTAGGACGTAATGAAGCATATATTGGTGTATTAATAGATGATTTAGTCACTAAAGGAATAAGAGATCCATATAGATTACTAACATCAAGAGCAGAATACCGATTATTATTAAGACATGATAATGCTGATTTAAGATTAAGAAAATATGGTTATGAAGTAGGATTAATTAATGAAGAACAATATAATAGATATTTAAATAAAATAAATAATATTGAAAAAATGATTAAAGAACTTCAAAATATTAAAATTACACCTTCAAAAGAAAATATGGAAAAATTTAATAATTTAGAAACTACTCCTTTGAAAGATGGAATAAGTGCTTATAATTTTTTAAAAAGGCCTGAAATAACATTAGAAAGTTTAAGAAAACAAAATTTAATTGAAATAAAATATGATAAAGAAATAGAAGAAGAAGTAGAAATTAACATTAAATATGAAGGATATATAAATAAAGCTATTAAAGAAGCTGAAAAAATGACTAAATTGGAAAATAAAAAAATACCTGATGATATTAATTATGATAATATAAAAAATATTGCTAGCGAAGCAAGACAAAAATTAAAAGAAGTAATGCCTACATCAATTGGTCAAGCTTTAAGAATAAGTGGAGTAAATCCAGCAGATATATCTATTTTAATGGTATATTTAAAAAAGGAGTATAAAAATGAATCAAAATAGATTTATTGAAGAGCTAAAATTAATTAATGTA
>CAZXOH010000094.1:0-4290 GCA_964642345.1 uncultured Muribaculaceae bacterium
TAGCATTTATTACTCTCAGAAGTTAATTTCCGAGTTTCCTATCAATTTGGAGCCAACGTCGTAGATATCTACAACTTTTTTCCAATATACGAATTGATACATAAATATCAATCTCTATAAATATTCTAACATAAACATAGATGATTGTGTCAAAAAAAGCAATAATATGTGGTAAAATATTATTTAGAGGTGTATACAATGGCAGAATTAAAAATATCTTATGACGAACATTTCGCATTAATAATTGGAATAAATAAATATGATAATTTAAATAATCTTGAATATGCTGTAAATGATGCAAAGTCTATATATAATATATTAATTGATAAATTTTGTTATAAAAAAGAAAATATTAAATTGATTCTTGATGACGATGCAACTAAAACAAATATTATGGATGCTTATTATGAAATCTCTAAAGAAGCCTGTAATGATGATTCTGTTTTAATCTTTTATGCAGGACATGGTATAACATATCAAGCTGGATTAAAGAATAAGGGGTATTTAGTTCCTTGTAATGGTACTGAACAAAATCTTAATTCAATGATAAGTTGGGATTCATTAATAAATGATTCCGAATTATTTAAGGCAAAGCATATTTTTTATGTAATGGATGCTTGTTATAGTGGCTTGGCATTACAAAGAAATGCTAATGGATCAAAAAGATTTTTAAAAGATATGTTGCGAAGATATAGTCGTCAAGTTCTTACTGCTGGAAAATCAGATCAAACGGTTAAAGATTCTGGTGGAAAGCATAATAATTCTATCTTTACTTCATATTTATTAGATGCTCTTAATGGAGAAGCAAAAACAGAATATGGTGTATTAAGTGCTTCATCAGTCATGAATTATGTTTATAATAAAGTTTCAAATGATCCAAGATCATATCAAACACCAGGATGTGGAACTTTTTATGGTGAAGGTGATTTTATATTCAATTTTGAAGAATTGAATGAATTAATTGGTAGAAATACAGAAAAAGATAATGATATTTTAATTGATGTTCCAGAAATAACATTAAAAAGATATAACGATAATCAATTTGAAGAAAAATTAAAAATTTTACTATCGGATTCTAAAAATTATATTAAAATTAATGATTTGATAAATGAAGAAATTAAAATTTATTTATCAAAATTTAATATACAGAAAATGGATTTAAGTAAAATTAATGAAGATATTTTCAAATCTAAAGTTATAGAAAGTTTAAATAATATAAAGAATTTATTAGTAGCTGTAATATTATTATCATATTATGGAGATAAAAAATATATTAAATTGATTAAAAAAATAATTTATAAAGTATATCCAACAGGAGTATTTAGTGGAAATACTGCTTCAATATCTTTATTGTATTTTCCAACATTGATTTTAATTTATGGAATATTTATTACATCATTAGAAGCAGAAAACTATGAAATTATAAAAGAAATTATTAGTATGTCTGATGATAAAATTGATTCATCACATTATTATAGAGATACTGATTCATTAATCACTAATTTATTCAATAGAATAAATGATATATCTCAAAATTTTAACTTGTTTTATCCAGAAGAAAATTATAAATTTCCTATGAATGAATATTTATATAAGTATATGCAACCAATAATAGATGATATTCTATTTATAGGTGATGATTATAATGATAAATATACTAATACTGAAATTTTAATTAGTATTATATACGCAGTAAAAAATTATAGTGAAAATGATTATGTTTGGGGACCAGTTGGAAGATATTTATATGTATTAGGGTACGGAAATAAAGAAATTACGAAACTTCCTATAAATGAAATTATAAATAATCTTGGAATATATGATGAACTACCTAACAAAGATGATTTTGTTACTAAGTATAACAATTTTCTATCAAAGAATTTCTTTTGATTTTATTAAATAATAAGCTTTAATGAATAAAAAAATATTGAGAGTTATACCATGAAAAAAAGCAAAAATATGGTATAATGAATTAGATTTAATATAGATTGGAGGGAATAATTTAAATGGAAAAAAAATTTACTTTTATTGATTTGTTTGCTGGTATTGGTGGCTTTAGATTAGCCCTCGAAAGCATTGGTGGAGAATGTGTATTTAGTTCTGAAATAGATGAACATGCATGCAAAATGTATGAAGAAAATTTTGGGGATAATCCATATTGTGACATAACAAAGTTGGATCCTTCTACTATTCCAGATTTTGATATATTATGTGCTGGTTTCCCATGCCAATCATTTTCTATATGTGGTCGACAAAAGGGATTTATTGATGAAACAAGAGGAACATTATTTTTTGATATTGTTAGAATTTTAAAAGAAAAAAAGCCAAAAGCATTTATTTTAGAGAATGTAAAAAATTTAACTACACATGATAAGGGAAAAACACTTACTGTGATTATAGACACTTTAAATGACTTAGGTTATTCTGTTAATTATAAAGTTTTAAATGCTAAAGACTTTGGTGTTCCACAAAATAGAGAAAGAATTATAATTGTTGGATCGAGAGAAGGAATACATTTCGATTTTGACAAAGTTAAAGGTACTCCATCAAAATCAATGAAGAATTTTTTAGACAAAAATGGAAATTTTGAAATTTTAAAACCTGAACAATATACTATTTTAGAGGATAAATATATTAAGCAGCAAAAAGGTTCTGGCTTGATTTTTACAGGATATCTCAACAAACCAATTAGAAAAGCAGGTGTAAGACCTAACACAGAGCATTTATCCAGAGTTCATAGACAAGTAAATAGAATTTATTCTTCAGAGGGGATGCATCCAACGATAGCTTCTCAAGAAGTCAATGGAAGATTTTATATATATGATAATAAAATTGTTAGAAAAATCACAATTGATGAATGTTATCGCTTTTTTGGCTTTCCTGAAAACTTTAAAAAGATTGGTCCAAGTGCCAAACTATACGAAAGGATTGGGAATAGTGTCTGTGTTCCTGTAATAAAAGCAGTTGCTAAAGAAGTGTATGAACAATTATTTGAAAGAGGTGTGAATATGAATGAAGAATTAAATCCATCACAATTTTTAGAAAATATTTATAATCAGGCAAAGAAAAACAAGAATTTGGATAATTTAAATTTATCTGAAATACAGAAAGATTTAATAAAAATAATCGTTGAAAATGAACAAAGTAATAAAGGAGTATTTACTGCATTAGTTTCAAGTTTGACGTATAAATGCTTACATCCTGAACAAGATGTAAGATATCATAAAGTAGATTTACCTAACGGATATTCTGGAAGAAGTTTTGATACAAAATATGTTACTCCATTTTTAAAAGAAAAAAGATTTTTAGGTGCTATGAAGGAATCTGGATGGTTAACAAGAAGTATTGAACAATTGCATCCATTTACTAATGATTTCCCTGGTAGAATAAATAAAGCAGATTTAAAAATGGCTTTTTTGACCATATTAGGTGAAGTTGAAACAGAAAATGTTTCATCATTAGATTATCTAGTTGGCATTTTTACTCAAAGTATTATTGAAAAGCAGAAAAGAACAGTTAAAGTAATTAACCCTATTGACAAAGAAAGTAATGTTCCAATTAGGGATGTAATTGAAATGTTACATAGTCATTTTTATTACAAATATTCTTCTCGTGGGGCATCAATTTTACCAGTAATTGCATTTTATAGTATATATGAATGCATGATAAAACATTTTGATAGATTTAAAAATATGAAATTAGATGATTTAGGATCTCATAATTCAAGTGATAGAAGTTCAAAAGAAACTGGTGACATTGTTGTTAGAGATAAAATTACAAATGAAATATATGAGGTTGTTGAGATTAAATTTGATATAAAGCCTACCCATTTAATGGTGGATTATGCCTATGATAAAATAAAATATAATAAAAATGTACAAAGATATTATATTTTAAGTACATCAAAACCAGACTTTAATGAATTGGATAAAATCAATAAAAAAATTGATGAAATTTATAATGAGTATGGATGTCAAGTAATTGTTAATGGGATATTTGACTCTCTTAAATATTATTTGAGATTGTTAACAAATTCAGATGAATTTTTAGCTTGTTATTCTAAAAACTTGCAAGCAAATGAAGAACTTGATTATGAACATAAAATTTCATGGAATAGAATTGTTGAAAATAGAAAAGATGATTAGATTTCAATATCGTAATCATCTTTTTCTTTGACTGAATCGTGTTCTTTACTGAATATATAAGTATCATTTAATTCTTTAATTGTATCATCCTCAATAACACCATGTTCATATAAATCTCTTGAAAATTCACGATATTTATCTCTAT
>CAZXOH010000095.1:0-4184 GCA_964642345.1 uncultured Muribaculaceae bacterium
AAAAAATAAGTAAAGCATAATTAAAAACTAAGATATTTAAAATCTTAGTTTTATTTTTTTGCAAATTAACATATCAAAAAAAAAGCAATTAAGCTTTTTTTTCAGTATTAAATCCATATTTACGATTGAATTTTTCAACACGTCCTGTTTTAGCAACCGCTCCTTGAACACCTGTATAAAATGGATGACATTTATTACATGTTTCTAAGTGTAATTCAGATTTGTTAGATCTAACAGTAAATGTATTACCACAAGCACAAGTTACTTTAGTTTCTACATATTCTGGATGAATATTTTTTTTCATATTACTATCTCCTTCCGCCATAACTAAATATTAGTCATAGAAATTTAATGCTATTATATTATAACATAAAAGTTAATGAAATCAATACATTTTCATTATTTTTTTATATATATTTACATTTTCATCATAATTAAAATTCATCAATCTATCTATATAAACTATATTATAATTATCACAAATATCTTTAATTCTTAAATTTAAATATCTGTATAATTCTTCATAATACTCATTTGAATTATAAAAACCAATAAAAAATATTTTTTCTTTTGAAAATTTTCTAATTAGCATAAATAAATCATTTATGTCATCTAATAAAGAATTACAATACTCAAATAATTCTGTAATATCAATATTTTCAATTTTATAATTAAGTTCATTATTACCGATCATTAATGTAATAATATCAGCTTTAATTAAAATATTTTGAATTTTTCGATCATTAACAACAATATTATCATTTATATTTCTAATTAAATCGGTAATCCTATAATCATCTTGCTCATAACTAATATATTTTTTTACATTATTTAAATTTTTACTTAATAAAACATTATAAGTATCATAATAATATTTTTTATCCATTACATTAAAATAAAAGATATCATTTTTTATATTAAATGTATAAATAAGAAAAATTAAAAAAACTATCAAAAACAATACCAAAACAACCTTAATCTTCATAACTCACCTCAAAAAAAATAGATATTAATCTATTTTTATTATATTTCTATTAATTCTATTTTAGCACCAACATTAGACAATTTTTCAATTATTCCTTCATACCCTCTTAATATATGTTCAACAGAATTTACAGTTGTTTCTCCATTTGCAATAAGACCAGCTAAAACCATACAAGCACCAGCTCTTAAATCAGTTGCTTCAACTTCTGTTCCTTTTAATGGAGTTTTTCCTTTAATAGTTGCCACACTATCATTTACTACTATATTAGCGCCCATACTATTTAAATAAGGAATATGCATAAATCTATTTTCCCATATATTTTCTTTTATTCTACTTATTCCATCAGTTTGAGTTAATAAAACAGTAAAAACTTGTTGTAAATCAGTAGGAAACCCAGGATAAACAGCAGTTGAAATATCAACTGATTTTATTTTATCACTTTTAGATATTTTTATATAATCAATTCCTATTTCAAATTTAATTCCCATATTTTTTAATTTAGAAGTTAAAGATTCTATATGTGAAGGAATCAAATTTTTAACAATTAAATTTTCACCACATAAAGCACCTGCTATAACATATGTTCCTGCTTCTATATAATCAGGAACTACTTCATGAAAAGCACCATTTAATTTTGTAACTCCTTCTATTTTAATTTTACTAGTACCAGCTCCTGTTATTTTTGCTCCCATTTGATTTAAGAAAATAGCAACGTTTACAATATGAGGTTCTTTAGCAGCATTTTCAATAACTGTTGTTCCTCTTGCTAAAGTAGCAGCTAACATAATATTTATAGTCGCACCAACACTAGCTATATCTAAATATATATTATTACCAACTAATTCATCAGCTTCAACAATGTATTTATCATTATCAATAGTTACTTTTGCTCCTAAAGCTTCAAATCCTTTTAAATGTAAATCAATAGGTCTTTTTCCTATAGAGCAACCACCTGGAAAATACATTTCAACCTTTTTATATTTTCCTAACATTGCTCCCATAAAATAATATGAAGCTCTTAATTTTTTTGCCAATTTTTCAGGAATACTTTTTCCTTCTATTTTACTTGAATCAATTGTCATTTTTCTTTCATTTCTAGTTACTTTTGCTCCTAGGTATTCTAAAACTTCAGTTAATGCATCAATATCTGAAATATTTGGAATATTATCAATTTCCACTATTCCATCGCTTAATAAAGAAGCAGGAACAAGGGCTACAGCACTATTTTTTGAACCACTTATTTTGATTTCACCAGATAATGTTTTTCCTCCAGTTATTTTAATTTGTTTCATATAACCTCCTTAAGATTTATTTAAACTTCCTAACAATTCAATTTTATGTTTTATTGCTTCTTTCATGGCCATTTCGCCTGATTTTATTATTTTGCGAGGATCATAATCATTACTTTCACTTACAAATTTTCTTACTGCATTTGCCCATTCTATTTGTAATTCTGTATTAATATTTAATTTACAAATTCCTGATGAAATTGCTTTTTTTATTTTTTCATCATCTATTCCAGATCCACCATGTAATACTAAAGGTATTTGCGTTAAATCAGCTATTTCTTTCATTTTTTCAAAATCTAATTTTGGTTCACCATTATATATTCCATGAACACTTCCAAGTGCTGGAGCAATACTATCTATATTTGTTTCTTTATATAATTTAACAGCATCTTCTACTTTAGCATATGCTAAATCATTGGAAATTCCATCTTCAGAACCACCAATATGACCAACCTCTGCTTCAACTGTAATATTATATTTTTTAGCAAATTCTACTACTTCTTTTGTCATTTTTATATTTGTATCTAAATCATATTTAGAAGCATCTATCATAACAGATGTAAAACCATTATTGATTGCTTCAATACAACTTTCTACACTACTACCATGATCTAAATGAAGAGCCACTGGTACTTTAATATTTAATGATTTTATTAATTCTTTTACCATAGCAGATACAACATTAAATCCACCCATATATTTTTTTGCGCCTTCACTTACTCCTAAAATAACAGGACTATTATTTTTTTCACATTCCTCTAATATAAATCTTGTCCACTCTAAATTATTAATATTAAAATGTGGTACAGCATACTTACCAATTCTCGCTTTTTCTAACATTTCTTTCGTATTTGTTAACATATCATCACCATACTAATTATATTATTTTTTTATATTAAAATCAATTTTTTATAATGTCTACTTTACATTAAATAAATTATTCCTATTATTATTAGTACAATACCACCTATTATTGTTGAAATATTTCCTATTTTTTGATTTATTTTTTTTCCTAATTTTAATCCTAAATAAGTAAATAAAAAACTTAAAATGGAAAAAATAGTTGCTACAACATATGGATTTTTATATAGTGTTTTTAATCCTAATCCTAAAGAAAAACTATCAATTGAGACAGCTAATCCAAACATTAACATTTCAAATATATTTAATTGTTTTATTTCTTTTCCTTCTTTAAATGATTCAATTATCATTTCTATTCCAATTAAGAATAAAACTATAAATATTAAAATATTTTGACTTATAGGCAAAAATGAGATTATTTTTTTTCCAACAAACATACCAATTAACGGCATAAAATAATGGTACAAACCTACTATAAAAGATAATGTATTAATATCCTTATTTTTTAAATTTAATGTTCCATATGCTAAAGCTAAACTAAATGCATCCATACTAAGACTAATTCCTATTAATATAATTATTGGCATCAAAAAAACCTCCTAATCTATAATATTAAGAGATTTTTATTTTATGAATAATATATTATTCAATAGTTACATTATCAACTGTAATTTTGTATAAATAACAAGATCCAGTATCACCACCTATTCCAAAATTACCATTAAATGAAACACTAGATGTTTCACTAGAGACATCATATACAACCGTTATTTTACTTTGTTTTTCTGTAGAAGTTACACCATTGGCATACATTTTGTGGGCATATGCAGTAAGATTAATTGTGATTTTTGAAATACTAGTCATTGTACCAGGTATCAATTTCCCTTGAACTACCGCCGTTTTTCCTGCCAATATATCATTTGCTAATGCTGTCCCTATTTTTTTAATTTGATAAATATCATTCAATGCACTTTCAACAGTCATTTCTGTTCCGTCACTTGATGTATATAATACATCTGTTGCATTATATGTTACTGCTGCATATACTC
>CAZXOH010000096.1:0-4177 GCA_964642345.1 uncultured Muribaculaceae bacterium
TTTCATTCTTTCACCTATTCAATTATATCATAGTTTGTAACAAAACTTTTATTTTTTCAAAAAAACATAATCAAAAAAATAAGATTTATAATACTATGTATCTAAACTTTGTATAAAAAATTTTTAACAATCAACTATTAATATATTCTATTACTAGAATTATATTGAATATATTATTTGATAACAAATATGTAATAAAAATATATGGAAATTAATCCATATATTTATTCATTTGCTTCATCATTTGATTTACTTGTTTTTGACTTGGAGTTCTACCCATTCCTGACATCATTGCTTTAATCATTTGTTCATTGATAGGTGGATTTTGTTTTAAATACTTTTGCATATATTTTCTAGCTATTAAAAATCCAACAACTGCTCCTATAATAAGTCCTATTAAAATCATTAAAATATCATGTAACATTTAATCATTCCTTTCTATAATTCTTTCAAAAAATCATCAATTGTCATCATTTTTTGATCAATTGTATTTAAATCAATATTTTCTTTTTCAATTTTTTGATTTATTTCTTCTTTAGATTCTAATATTTTATTTTCAAAAACATCAACTATCTCACTTTTAGATATTGAGGAACCTGTAGAATATCTATCCATTATTGGTATTTCAGTTAATTTAATATCAACAATTTCAGATTTTAATTTAACTCCTAAAGTTTCTTTATAATTAATTACAAATGTTTTTAAAATATAATATGGATTAGTCTTAATTTCTCTTACAATTTGAACTCCTTTTCGTGCTCTTGAAGTTATTTCAAATTCAGATAATTTTATTCTTTTTCCAGTCATTTTATTCGTAATAACTGTTAAATATTCTAAGTTATCTCCATATATTGTTGAACTTACAACAAAATCATTTTTCAAACTTATTGATTTAACTCCACTAGTTTTTAAGCCAACTATAGGAATTTCACTTAATTTGTAAGTTAAACCATAACCATTATGAGTTGAAACAAAAACATAATCATCAGTATTAAATTTTACATCAATTACTTCATCATCATCTTTTAATTTAATACAAGTTATTGGTTTAGAATATCTTAATGCTTTAAATTCATTTAATTTAGTTCTTTTAACCATACCATTTTTAGTAAATATTGTTATAAATTGTTCTTTATCAAAATCGTAGACAGGTAAACTTGCAATTATGTTTTCTTCAGCAGATATATGTATCAAATTGCTTACATGTTTACCTAGATCTTTCCATTTCATATCAGGTATTTCATGAACAGGTATATACAAATAATTACCTTTATCTGTAAATAAAAATAAAGTATCCATTGTATTCATTTTATATTTACCAATTACATAGTCTAATTCTTTTAATCCAGTTTCACCTTCACTTGATTCCATACTACGATTACTTACTCTCTTAATGTAACCTTCATTACTTACAACGACAATTACATCTTCTTTTGGAATCATTTTAACGGTATCAATTTTTATTTCTGTTATTTCATCTCTAATTTCTGTTTTCCTTGAAGTTCCATATTCATCCTTTACTTTTTTCAATTCATGTTTCATTAAAGATTTTAATTTATTTTCATCTGATAAAATTAATTCTAATGCTTTAATTTTATTTTTTAAATCTTCAAATTCTGCTTTTAATTCTGTAACATCTGTATTAGTTAATTTGTAAAGTTGTAATGCTACTATTGCTTTAGATTGTCTATCTGTAAAACCATATTCTTTCGATAAATTAATTTCAGCATCAGCTTTATTTTTACTTGCTCTAATTGTTTTTATAACATCATCTAATATTGATAAAGCTTTAATTAATCCTTCAATAATATGCATTCTTTCTTTATAAACATCTAAATCAAATTTACTTCTTCTTGTTATTACTTCTCTTTGATGATTTATATAGGCATCTAATATTTTTAAAATGCCTACTGTCATTGGTCTTCCATTTACTATAGCAACCATATTATAATTGTATGATACTTGTAAATCTGTATTTTTTAATAAATAATTTAATATAAATTCTTTGTCAGCATCTTTTTTTAAGTTGATTGCTATTCTAGTTGGTTCTTCAAAATTTGATTCATCCAATACTTCTGCTATACCATCAATTTTTTTATCAATTCTAATTTCATCTATTTTTTTTACTAATAATGCTTTATTTACTTCAAAAGGTATCTCAGTTATTAAAATGCTGTTTTTCCCTTTTTCATTTATAAATTCAGTTTTTGATTTAACTATTACTTTACCCCTACCTGTTGTAAAAGCATCAATTATTCCTTTTTTTCCTTCTACAATTCCACCTGTTGGGAAATCTGGTCCTTTTACTATTTCTAAAATGGAATCTAATCTACAGTTTGGACTATCAATTCTTTTTATAGTAGCATCTATTACTTCTACTAGATTATGTGTTGGAATGTTTGTTGCGTATCCAGCACTTATACCATTTGAACCATTTACTAACAAATTTGGAAATTTAGCAGGTAAAACAACAGGTTCTTTTAATGTATCATCAAAGTTCCATACCATATCAACTGTATCTTTATCAATATCTTTTAATAATTCCATTGAAATTTTAGATAATCTTGATTCTGTATAACGCATTGCTGCAGCTCCATCTCCATCGATAGAACCATTATTACCATGCATATCGATATATGGTGTATTTTGTTTCCACCATTGACTTAATCTAACCATTGCATCATATATTGAAGAATCCCCATGTGGATGATAATGTCCCATTATATTTCCTACTGCTGTTGCTGATTTTTTATATGGTCTATCACTTGTATTTCTATCTCTATACATTGCATATAATATTCTTCTTTGAACAGGTTTTAAACCGTCTCTAATATCTGGAAGTGCTCTATCTTGAATAATAGATTTTGAATATCTACCAAATCTATCTCCCATAATTTCTTCTAGAGCATAATCATATACTTTTTTTAATACATTCATAATCTCACCGTAATTAATTATATCAAAAAAAAAGAAGTAATGCAAAGAATTTAAAACATAACTAATGTCATGATTTTTTCATTTTGATTAATTATATTATCATAATGTTGTAATTTATTTAATATTTTTTCTTCTTCTTTTGTTCCTGGACATACTTTATTGATAAAAATTTTAATTATTCCAAATATATCTTCTAAATTTGTTGGTGTATTTTTTGATGGTGTTATATTAATAAATTTTTTTAAAGATTTATATTCTTCACATACATATTCTGTATCTTCTAACAAATATTTAACTAAAATTAATAGTAAAGTTGCCTGACAATTTTTATATTCAATTTTGTCCAATATATTTTCTTTTATTATTTCTTTATTTTCGTCAATAAATTTTATTTTGTAAAACATTGTTTCTTCTAAACTCATATATTTCCTCCAATACTTATATATTATATGTACTAGGAAATAAATAATTTGTCGAAATATGTTATAATTTTATATTAATTTTGTAATCTTGATTTAGGTATTGTTATAACTGGGCGAATGCCAATATCACCGGACCACATCCAGCCGACATAGCCCAACTCACCAGAAGAAGTTACACACCAGCCATGAGAACTGCCATCATCCTCTCCTATTGGTGTTGAGGTCCAATAACCATTAGTACTTCTATCTGCTGTATTACATCCATAGCTTGTACAACTTGTATAACCACCTGAATAATCATACAACCATGCATATTTACTTGCTCCTTGACTCTTTGCTGTTTGAGTTTGACTATTACTATCAAAATAAAACCAATTGTTCACAGTCGCACTATCAAAGCTTGTATTTCCGGTAATTTGAGCTACTTCTTCTGCACTTATTAATCTTGGTGTATCTACCCATCCTGACTCACTTACCAATTTATCTACTACTGGTTTTACATTACTTTCTTCATAAGGACCATTACGTTCCATCAATGAATTTGTTACCCAATCAATACCATAAGTTGTATTATGATCTAAAATCATATTTATGGTTGATGATTCACTGCTATCATTAAAGATGTACCATTTCATACATCCTGTCTTATTTTCATTTGTACTATTACTTTCTACATAATCTGTACATACTTCTCCAGTTACAGGATTATAATACACCGCTGTTCCATTTTTATATGAAGAACAATATCCATAATCACTACTTTTTTTATTATATAAATCATTTAATGCATCATTTACTGTCATACTTGTTCCATCACT
>CAZXOH010000097.1:0-4123 GCA_964642345.1 uncultured Muribaculaceae bacterium
AATATTTCATATATTTTCTTAGATAATCAGCAACTTGTTTTTTTATATTCATCTAGAGTCATATTTGGTTTGGTTTGCTTTGTGAGATTTGAAGTTGATGATGCAAGTTTTGGCATTGCCACTTACACTGTCACACTTATTTTTGATTTGGGTCTTAGAGTTTCATCTTGTGTCCAGCCATTTTCTTTACAAATTTCATCTATCATTGCATTTAATGAATTTGCTGTGTGATGAATTTTCTTTTGATCTGTCATAATTTTTCCTCTTTTCTATATTCCATAAAGAGAAAATAAAAACTTCCATCGATATATATGATGGAAGTCTATTAACTAGTATTAAGTCTTCCATCATTCAAGCATTAGCACCTTCTTATTTAATAAGGGTTGCTGTACGATCATCGAGCTTGTCTCTAACGTACTCTTTATGGATACATTCATGTTAGCACTAGAAAATTGCTGATACAAGCAAGCTTCAATTTAAAAATAAAATAGAATGGCTTATACAAATAATTTATAATTAAATCATATAAAACTGTTATAGATAATTTCACTAGATTATGTTAATTGCTTTGATATAGGAGGAATTTATGGAAACAAATAATCTTGATAGTAAAGAACTAAAAAAACAATTTCATGATAACCCACGAAATGGTGGCGACAATGTAATATACTATGGAGCACCAGGCTGTGGTAAGAGTTATAAGGTTAAAACTGATTTGGGTTTCGTTCCAGAAGAAAATAAATTCAGAGTAACTTTCCATCCTGAATATACTAATTCTGATTTTGTTGGCCAAATACTCCCAAGAATAGAAAAAGATGATGATAATAAAGATGTCGTTAAGTATGTGTTTAATCCTGGGCCATTTACAAAAGCATTAGAAAGAGCTCTAACGACTAATGATCCTGTGTTTCTAATTATTGAAGAAATAAATAGAGGTAATGCAGCAGCTATATTTGGCGATTTGTTCCAATTACTTGATAGACAACGCTCTAAAAAAGATGATGGAACAGATAACCCTGATTTTGGCAGAAGTGAATATGATATAACCAATCCAAATATCGAAGATTATCTAAAAGATAAAATTGATCTTCCAGAGAACTTTAAAATTTATATTCCTAGAAATATGCGCATTAGAGCAACCATGAATTCTAGTGATCAAAATGTATTTACACTAGATACCGCCTTCAAACGAAGATGGGATTTTGAACAAATAAGTAATGAATTTAATGAAAAAGATAAAGAAAGATTTAGAGGATTATGCGTTCCTGGAACTGACATCGAATGGCAAAAATTCCTTGAAGTTTTAAATCCTGAAATACTTAAATATAAGATTAGAAATAATACTAATGAAGATAAGCAATTAGGCAAATACTTCATTAATGAAGATTGTCTGACAAAGGGATTTGTTGATATTAAAGATTGCCAAATTGAAGCAAATCGTTTCGCATATAAAGTTCTTGAATATCTTTGGAATGATGTATGTAAGATTGATAAAGATATGTGGTTTGATACTAATAAATATCAAACTCTTGAAAAACTGATTGACGGATTTAAAAATCCTGAAGCAAATCAGAATCCTTTATCTATATTTAAAGG
Source organism: uncultured Muribaculaceae bacterium (assembly GCA_964642345.1). Classification (GTDB taxonomy): domain Bacteria; phylum Bacillota_I; class Bacilli_A; order RF39; family UBA660; genus CAJOJO01. The sequence goes on from CAZXOH010000097.1 coordinate 1,597, forward strand.
AATAGATTTCACTAAATAAGGTATGAATCTAAATATAGATTTCAAAAAAACGACTGGGGAAATTAATAATCAATTTGTTGGAATCAAGATTAATAACAACAAGATAGAATTCCATTATCCTGAAACATATGAATTATCCCCAAAAGAAGATGCAAAAGCACTAAGGAATGATGTCTTAGCAATTTTAAGAACGATTAGTATTGCAAAGAAAGAAACTAGTAATTTATCTACATATAATTCTACTTATAAATCTAATAACACCTTCCCCTTAGGGTCATATCTATGGATAATTAATGACTATTTAACTTATGGTAGATACGAGAATAAAGAAAAGAAGTATGTTAATGGAATACAAGGCAGAGTCGACTGGAAAAAAACTATGAGGACAAACCCTGTAATTTCAAATGGTAATATCATCTATACAAAAATAATTTCTGAAAAGAGAAATCAAAAAGAAAATATATTAACTGAAATATATAGATGCTGTGTAAAAAAATCAATGGATAACATTGGCTGGCTTTATGGATTATCATTTGATTGCGAAGGTGTTGATTATAATTCTTTATTTGAAAAAAACTATAAATATTATCTTTCTGTTTTAAATACCGAACTCACACATACAAATGATGATATGAAGAAAACTCGACTTCAAAATATGAAAAATATCTTTACTGGTTTAGATGATGAAAGTATAAAAACAAGGGAAATGGTATTTGGGGTAGATTCATATGATTATGTATATGAAAGAATGATTGATGAAATGTTCTCTAATATTGATGATATTTCTGAGTTTTATCCTAATGGCACAATTGATTTAATTCTTGAACCAAAAATATTGGATTCTTCAAACTTAAGACCAGATACAATTGCAATAGATAAAAAAAATAAGAAAGCTTATATAATTGACGCAAAAAACTATAGATATGGCACAACATTTCTTGCATCAGATGTGCCGCAAACTGCAAGTATTCAAAAGCAAGTTACATATGGAGAATATATAAAGAAAATAAAAAAAGAAGATGATATAGAAGAAATCTATAGCGCTTTTATCATGCCATACTCAAAAAACAATAATGCTCATAAAGATAGATTTAATCAAAATATTGAATTTGTCGGAATATCATCAACAAAGTGGTATAGCGACGATAAATATAAAAACAGAAAAATAGCAAATTTACTTATTGATATGAAATTTCTTATTAATAATTGGAATGCAAAAAACCAAGACAATTTGTCTGAATTAATATCAAAAATAGAATCAAATATTAATGGAGGTGTTATTCGTGAATGATATTAAAGAATTCGTAGAAATTATTAAAGAAAATGGTGGTGAAGCTTCGTTTTCAGAAATATGTGATAAGTATCAAAAGAAGTATAAAGATAGTTTGTCACAGAATCAAAAAATAACAATAGCAAGAACTTTGAATAGCGATCCTAATGTTATTTACTTAAATCAAGTATCAAAAAAATGGCAGTTAGTCACTTCTAAAAAACAAGTATTTAAAAATAATGATAACATTGCTGAGCAAATATTAAGTCTTTTCGATAATGGGTATTTTATTATTGAGAACAAAAAACAAAATGATGGTCAAATACGTTATAGGATAGCCATACCAGGAGATTATGATGCTTGCGATATTTTAATAAGTAGTGTGAATTATAAAATATATAGTTATAAAAAATTAAATGAAATAAGTGATTATTTTACAAAGTATTCAGAAAGAACAGATGAACACAGGCCTTATCAATATCAAATTCCTATCAAATCAGCAGCAAATGTGAATATTTGTAAATCGACAACAAATATGATTGTTTGCAGAGTTGCTTATATGAGTATGTACAACGGAATCAGCAACGAGGACCAGCCAGCTAATGGTGGAGCATATGTAGAAGAAACTGGTGATGCAGAGGAAAAATATAACTTTTCAAATATAGATGGAAAATGCTACGGATTTGTTGAAACAAAACATAATAAAAACGGAGAAAATAACAAGCTCATAATAGATAATATTGATAAATCATACAAAGATGAAGAAATAGCAAAAAATGTTAGAGTGGTTTTTGTTGCTTTAAATCCAAAAACAAGAAAGACAGTAGTTGTTGGATGGTACGACAAGGCGGATGTATATAGAACCAGACAATACCTCGATGTCCATGGCAAAGAGCATCAATACAATATAGTTTGTGATTTTGAAAATGCTAATTTAATTGAAGATGGAAGAAGAACTTTTGAAATACCTAATGCAGCTAGAGAAGGCAATGAATTTGGTATGGGGCAATCAAATGTCTGGTATATACAAAACAATGCTAAAGCAAAAGATTTCGAAAAAGAATTAGTGAACTACTTGAACAATGTAGTTATATAAGAACAATAAATTACAGATAACAAATAAAAAGGATAGTGTTGCGCCCAGTTTACGGCATTGCACTACCTTTTTTGTCAATTATTTATTTTTTTCAGCTATTATTTAGCTTAACATCTCATCTACTAATGTTGAATCAGGATCAGTTCTTACTTTTTCCATTG
>CAZXOH010000098.1:0-4107 GCA_964642345.1 uncultured Muribaculaceae bacterium
ATACCAACAAAAAAATATTTTGGATTAGGGTTACTTGCATATTTAGCTGTATTAGGATTACTTGTATATTTAAGTCTATTCGGAACAGAACATCAAGGCTCAACAAATTGGATAAAAATAGGTCCTATGAGTATTCAACCAAGTGAATTTGCAAAACCTGCTCTTATAATGATTACTGCAGCTTTATTTGATAAATTTTATAAAAAAATGAATAATAAAAATATTGAATCAAAATTAATTTTTTCATTGTTAGGAATAATCTTAATACCTGCAACAATATATATTGGAATAGTTTTGCTACAAAAAGATTTAGGAACAGCAATAATAATAACGGCTATATTTGGAATAATGTATTTATTGGGACCAATTAGAAAGAAAGAAAAATATCAATCAATAGTATTTGCTATAATAGTTGTTTTAATAGCCATGGTAGGATTATTATTAACCAAAGGTACATTATTAAGTGCATCTCAAAAAAGTAGATTAACATTTACTAATCCTTGTAGTAGATATGAAGAAGGAGGCTATCAAATATGTAATGGTTTTATTGCAATAAATTCTGGTGGTCTATTTGGATTAGGAATTGGAAATAGTAAACAAGTATCTTATTTGCCAGAATCACATACCGATAGTGTATTTGCAATTGTTGCTGAAGAATATGGCGTAATAGTATGTACTATAATATTTATTTTATATATTATTTTATTATATCGAATATTTAAATTGGCTGGTAGATCAAATACAATAAGAGGCAGATACATTTGTTATGGTGTAGGATCTTATATTGGAATTCACATAATAGTCAATTTAGGTGGGTTATTTGCAGTAATGCCATTAACTGGTGTACCATTACCATTTCTTTCATATGGTGGTTCATTTACTTTAGCACTTATGATATCACTTGCAATGGTTCAAAGAGTAAGTATTGAAATTAAAAATAAAAAAATAATTGTAAAATAGATTGACAACTAAAAATATATAAAATATAATTAAGTGAAAATATTTAGGAGGGATATAATGGAACTAAAAGGAACAAAAACTGAACAAAATTTAATGATAGCATTTGCTGGAGAATCACAAGCTCGAAATAAATATACTTATTATGCCAGTAAAGCTAAAAAAGATGGCTATGAACAAATAGCTGCTATATTTGAAGAAACAGCAAGTAACGAAAAAGAACATGCAAAAATTTGGTTTAAATTATTACATAATGGAATGCCGGATACAAAAACTAATTTATTGGATGCTGCCAATGGTGAAAACTATGAATGGACAGATATGTATGAAGGATTTGCAAAAACAGCTGAAGAAGAAGGATTTGATGATATAGCATATTTATTTACGGAAGTAGGTAAAATAGAAAAAGAACATGAAGAAAGATATAGAAAACTATTAAATAATATTGAATCTGGAAAAGTGTTCATTAAAGAACAACCAAAAATGTGGATTTGTAGAAATTGTGGCCATATTCATTATGGAGAAAAAGCACCAAAAATATGTCCAGTTTGCAATCATCCTCAAAGTTATTTTGAAGAAAAAGCTAATAATTATTAATTTTGTAAAATTGTGTCAAATTTAGCAAAATAAAAAGAATGCATATTTTAGTATTCTTTTTTCTATGATATACTCGTTATAGTAAATAAGGCATATGACTGGGTCAGTTCATAGAAGAATAAAAAAATAGAAACTGCCCCCTGAGACAGTTTCATAAAAGAATAAAAAGGGGTTGGCTAGTGTGATACTAGCGCCAATTCGTTTTCCGAACTGGTGCCTTATATACTAAACGAAAATGCTTGCAAAGTCAAGCCTTTTTTTTGGGAAATATTAAAAAAATAAATAAAATCGAAAGTATGTTATTATTTTTTTGATTTTATGGATTGACAAACGAACAAATGTTTTATATAATTTTTTTACAAGGCGGTGATATATTGGAACTTAGTACACTCAAAGGAATAGGACCAAAAAAAATAACTTTATTAAATAAATTGGGTATTAATAAAGTTGAAGACTTAGTTAATTTTTATCCTTTTCGATATGAAGTAATTAAAAGAAGTAATATAAATGAATTAAATGATAATGATAAAATAATAATGGATGGAGTAGTAGAAACAGTACCTAATGTTTTTCATTTGAATCGAAAAATGGATAAAATGAGTTTTAAATTAAATAGTGGTTCAAATTTATTTAATATAATTATATTTAATAGGGGATTTCTAAAATCAAATCTAAAAATAGGAACAAATATCACAGTAATAGGTAAATATGATAAAAAACATAGTACAATAGTAACATCGGAAATAAGATTTGGAAGAATTTTAAAAGAAAAAATAGAACCAATATATCATTCTACATATGGTATAAATGGGAAAAATATATCATTATATATTGATCAAGCATTGGAAACAAATTATAGTATTATTGATTATATTCCAGGTTATCTAAAAGAAAAATATAAATTTGAAGAAAAAAATAAATCTATTAATATGTTACATCATCCTAATAATTTGTTAGATTTAAAAAAGGCAAGAATTAGATTTAAATATGAAGAATTATTTTTATTTATGTTAAAAATGAATTATTTAAAAAATAACAAAAATAAAATAGGTCTTACTAGAAATGTTGATTATAAAAATGTTTCCGATTTTATTGATAGTTTAAGTTTTAAATTAACGAGTGATCAATTAAAAGCAATAGAAGATATATATAAAGATTTAAATAGTAAATATCGAATGAATAGATTATTACAAGGCGATGTTGGAAGTGGTAAAACTATAGTAGCAATTATTAGTATGTATATTAATTATTTAAGTGGTTATCAATCTGCTTTAATGGCTCCTACAGAAATTTTAGCTACTCAACATTATGAAAATATAAAAAAATTGTTTAAAAATTATAATATAAATATAGGCTTATTGACTGGAAAATTAAAAGCAAAAGAAAAAAAGGAATTATATTCTAAATTAGAAAATGGTGAAATAGATTTTATAATTGGTACTCATGCTTTAATAAGTGATAATGTTAAATATAAAAATTTAGGTTTAGTTATTACTGATGAGCAACATCGTTTTGGTGTTAATCAAAGAAGTAATTTGAAAAACAAAGGAATAACTCCTGATATTTTGTATATGAGTGCGACACCAATTCCAAGAACATATGCAATTACATTATATGGCGATATGGATGTATCTAGTATTAAGACATTACCAGGTGGGAAAAAAGAGATAATAACAAAATTAAAAAAAGAAAATGAAATCAAAGATGTTCTAAATGATATGTATAATGAATTATCAAATAATCATCAAGTATATGTTATTGCTCCATTAATTGAAGAAAGTGATAAATCAAATTTAGAAAATGTGTATGAATTAGAAACAAAAATGAATAAAGCATTTGGTAAATTATATAAAATAGGCATTTTACATGGTAAAATGGATAATACTGAAAAAGAAAAAATAATGAATGATTTTAAAGATAATAAAATTAATATATTAATAAGCACTACAGTTATTGAAGTAGGAGTAGATGTTAGAAATGCTACAATGATTGTTATTTTTGATGCCTTTAGATTTGGACTATCAGCTTTACATCAATTAAGAGGTAGAGTTGGTCGTAATGATTTACAGTCATATTGTATTTTAATTAGTAATAGAGAAACTGAAAGATTAAATGTTTTAACTAAAACTAATGATGGCTTTAAGATTAGTGAAGAAGATTTTTTGCTTAGAGGATCTGGGGATTTGTTTGGCTTAAGACAAAGTGGAGATATGATATTCAAGATGGCAGATATAAAAAAAGATTATAATATTTTACTTAAAGCTAAAGATGATGCTATAGAGTATTTAGAAAAAAATAATGATGGTAAATTAATTAAATTATTAGATAATTCAATTGAATTAAACTAGGTCAAATATCAACTTGACTTTTTAGAGATTATACCCTATAATTATACTAGCGTGATGATATCACGTAGCACTCTTACGATTCAACAGATGAGAGTGCGCAACCAAAACCCCCTGAAATCCCGTCTATATGGCGGGATACTTTGTTTATAAGGCTTTAAGTCATTTGATATATGTATTAGGTACCCAAATAGGTACCCATTTTAAT
>CAZXOH010000099.1:0-4050 GCA_964642345.1 uncultured Muribaculaceae bacterium
ATAATATTAATATCATTTATCATTAACAATTCAACATAATGACTCCAACTTAATTGGTCAGACAGTGTCTGACTTTTTGAAAAAATATAAAATTTACGCATATATTTTAAATTAGTTATAGTATAACCTTTACCTAATTCATTAGTTAATTTTTTAGAATATTGTTTAATAATTCCTTCTCCATAATGTTTTCCTGCTTCACTCAACATTTTTCCAACATTATAATAAGTTCGTAAATCATTTCTATTTTTACTATAATCCTTTACTTTTTTGTAAACTTCATTTTTTATAAATTCTTCTTTTATTTCTACATAATAATTCATAAATTCCCCCCTTAAATGTAATCTACATTAACATTTAAAAAGTAAATAATTTGTCGAAAAAAACTGACTTAATCAGTTTTTCTCAAAATATCCATTTATTACATATTTAGTATCATTAACTATTATAAAGGCTTTTTCATCTAAATTTTTAATTAGCCTAACTAAACTATTGTATTTTTTATTATCTACTTCAATAAATAACATATATTTTTTATCTCGTTGACCTTTAGCTTCAACCACAGATACAGCATATCCATTATTTCTTAAATTATTTACAACATTATCATTAGTGCTACTTAAAATAACTTGAAAACCAATTGTTCCTTTAATAAATCTTGTACTTAAAAAAGTTCCTAAATATGTTCCTGTTGCAAATCCTCCAGCATATGACAAAGCAATCCATATACTATTAATATCAGTATTTAATGCTTCTTTTACCACTAAAAACCAAATTAATGTTTCAAAAAAACTTATCATTGTAGCAGCCATTTTATTACCCTTAACCGTTATAATTGTTCTAAAAGTACCCATTGAAACATCAATAATTCTTACAAAAAATATTTTAAAACATAAAATAAATAACTCCATAAATTTCCTCCATCTTGTATTTTAAATTAAATTTGTTTATAATTAATATAGGTGATGTTATGAAAAAGAAAAGAAGATTAAAAAAAAGTGTATATTACGGATTAATAGGTTTAATTATTTTTATATTTTTAATCATAGGTGGAATAAATTATATTAAATATATTAATAGTAATTCCTATAAATTAAAAAAACTAGGATACAATAATGAACAAACAGAAATAATCTTAAAATTAAATGAAAAATATATAAAAGAAATATTAAAAATGGACTATAATAAAGATTATACAAAATTTATAAATCAAAAATATTTCTTATTTAAAAATTTAAATACATATATAGATTATTATAAAAAACATAAAGATGAAAAAATTAGTAAAATAATTAGTTTAGTTAATGTTAAGGCAAATAATGAATGGTATGATGAAGACATTGTTGTAGATACAGATACTAGCAAAGGTATTTTAATGCTCGTTAATAAGTTTAACCAATTAAAAGAAAATTATACGCCTAAAAACATTGTTCCAATAAGTAATTATTATTCATACGATAACAATAGTATCACAGAAGAAGTCTATAATGCATATAAAGAAATGTGGTATGCTGCTAAAGAAGAAGGATTAACTTTAATAGTTACTTCTTCATATCGTGATTACAAAACACAAGAGGCATTATGGAATGGATATGCTGATAGCAAAGGTGAAAAATGGGCAGATAGTGTAAGTGCGAGAGCAGGATTTAGTGAACATCAAACAGGTTTAACTCTCGATATTGTTACATATAACACTGTTATGAATGATTTTGAAAATACAGATGAATTTAAATGGCTACAAAAAAATGCTTATAAATATGGTTTTATCTTAAGATACCCTAAAGATAAAGAAGATATAACAGGATATGATTATGAATCTTGGCATTATAGATATGTTGGAACTGATGTAGCAAAAGCAATATATGAAAAAGATATTACGTATGATGAATATTATGAATATTATATAGTTGGTGACAAATGAAAAAAATAATTTTAATAATTAGTTTAATTTTAATAACAGTACTTACTTATTTAAGATTAAATTATTTTAAAAATGAAGACTCTACAAAAAATGAAAATGAATTTGAAAAATTAGGATATAGTGAAGAAGAAATTGAAATAATTAATACATTACAAAATCCAAACATTATTTTAAATTATGATTATGACAAATTAATAATTGAAATAATTAAAAATGAAAATTTTAAAGAAGAAAAACTAGATGAATATTTAGAATTTAGTAAATATAATTTTTCTATTCAAGATACAATATATGTTGTAAATAATAATTTTTATAATAAAGATATTGAATATAATGAAGATATAATTGCTTTAATGAAAGAACAATATTATATCAATGAAAATCTAAATAGATATATAGAGTATAAAAAAAATAATGATTTAGATAATTATGATGTAATTTTAAATGTTAATTGTAATCTTGATTATGATTTTTATACTAATACAACTCCTGCTGATTTAAGTAAAGGTACATTAATATTAGTTAATAAATTTAATTATTTAGATAAAAATTATGTGCCAGAAAATATGGTTACTATCGAATCAAAATATGGTGTTAATCAACCATTGGTTAGTGAAGTTTATGAAAAATACAAATTAATGTGGGAAGATGCATCTAATAATGGATTATCCTTATATATTAATTCTCCTTATAGAAGTTATAATACACAAAATTACTTATATAATAATTATGGTAAAAGAGATGGTTATACTTTAGCTGATACATATTCTGCTAGACCTGGATATAGTGAACATCAAACAGGACTTGCATTTGATGTTACAAGTAGAACAACCAATTTTGACACTTTTGCTTCTTCAAAGGAATATGAATGGCTACAAGATAATGCTTATAAATATGGTTTTATTTTGAGATATCCTAAGGGTAAAGAATATATTACAGGATATCAATATGAATCTTGGCACTATAGATATGTTGGTATTGAAGTTGCAACTAAAATCAAAGAATTAAATATTACATATGAAGAATATTATGCTTATTTCATTAAATAATATTCTTTTTTTTCATATAATATATTGGTGACTAACTATGAATTTAAAAATTTTCAAATTATGTTTTTATTTATTTTTAGCTTTTTTAATTATTTTATTTTATACAAAAAATTTGAATATTTTTGGAAATAAATTCTATAAAAATATTAAAAATATTGATAATCCAGATGACATAAATGTTTTGGTAAATAAAAATAATAAATTAAGTTCGAATTACATACCTAATGATTTAATTATGATAAATAGAAAATACGCTAATGAATATAAATATATGCGTGAATCTGCAGCTATTAATTTTGAAAAATTAAGTGAAGATGCTTCTAAATTAGGATATAAAATTATTGCAGTATCAACTTATAGAAGTTATTATTATCAAGATAAATTGTTTAAATCATATGTTAAAAATAAAGGTGAAAAATATGCTTTAAAATGTAGTGCGAAGGCAGGACATTCTGAACATCAAACTGGATTAGCAGTTGATGTAATGGGATCAAATAATGATTATGATGATTTTGAAAATTCTATTGAATTTGAATGGATGAAAAATAACGCACACATATATGGATTTGTTTTGAGATATCCTAAAGATAAAACAAAAATTACAGGATTTAAATATGAACCATGGCATTACAGATATGTTGGTGATATTGCACCATATTTATATGAAAATAATTTAACTTTAGAAGAATATAAAAAGATTATATCAAAATAGGTATAATCTTTTTAGTATTCATAAGAAATAATTCTATAATTACCACCGAAATTATAATTATTTGCTTGTCCTGTAGCATAAGTTATAACTACATCCTCTGTAGAATCAATAGGTTCAAATTTGTTGGTTTCTGTTTCAGTTGCATTTGTTATTGTATATTTTGCACTGCCTTGATTTATAGTATCAATTGTAAATGACTTACATCCATTTGGTTTAATTGTAATGATAGAAGTATATCTACCATAATTCCAAGTCCTATTTGTATAAGCATCAACGGTAACGTTGGAAATATATGGTTGTAGTCCACTACTTGTTTTATTATATAAATCATTTAATGCATCATTTACTGTCATACTTGTTCCATCACT
>CAZXOH010000100.1:0-4042 GCA_964642345.1 uncultured Muribaculaceae bacterium
ATTATTTAATATTTTTCCTCCAGCTTTTTTAATAATTTTTTCTAATTCTTCACAAGTAACATTTTTATCAACCACAAACGCTAAATCTTTAGTAGAAGTTGGAAATTTACTTATTTCTTTATAAGTCATTTTACTACTCCTATTAGCTAAAACTTTATCTAAATCTAATTCTAAAACATAAATATCACCTTTAATTACATTTGGATGTAATTTACCAATAATACCTACTGTTTTTCCTTGAAGTTCAATTATCGCACTTTGTCCAGGATGAAATTCTTTTGGTAAATTAGAAACAACTAAACGATATCTATTATTATATCCAAGATAATCCATTAGTTCTTCTAAGATACCTTTAATTACATAAAAATCTACTTTTGTATTTTTTATATCTAAATAGTAATCTCCTGACATAAGAATAGCTAATTTATTATTTTCTTTGTAAATTCCATCTTCTTTATAGAAACCTTTCCCCATTTCAAATATACTAACGTTTTCTAAATTACGATCTTTATTATATTTATAAATTTCTTTTAATGAATAAAGTAAACTATATCTCAATGTATTTCTATCTTCACTCATAGGATCAGCTAAAGTAATTGGTTCAAAATTTTCAGTAGTAAATTCAAAAACATTATTATATGGAATTAAAGAATAACTTAATGTTTCATTTAATCCTAAATCAACTAATTTATTTTTAATTTTTCTTCTTGTTTTATTATAAGTTCCTGTTATAACATTTAAAACTGGTAATTTTCCTTTAATATTATCCATTCCATAAATTCTTCCAGCTTCTTCAATTAAATCTTCTTTTATATTAATATCTAACCTTCTTGATGGAACAGTTACTGTTAAAATATTATTACCTTCTACTTTAAATCCTAAAGATTCATATATATCTTTTACAGTATTAGAATCTAATTCAATTCCCAATACTTTATTAATTTTATCAATACTAATTTCTATTATTTTGTCATTAGCACTAGTTTTATCATATTTAACAATACCACCTACTATAGTAGCATCTGCATATTTTTCTAACAAATGACAGCTTCTTTCAATAGCCATATATGTTCTTTTAGGATCTAAACCTTTTTCAAATCTATTTGAAGCTTCACTTCTTAATATTTTTTTTGAAGTTTTTCTTATTTTTATATTATCAAAAATAGCTGATTCAATAATAATATTCTTAGTATCATTTTCTACTTCTGTTGATAATCCTCCCATTACACCAGCTAAACCTACAGCACCATTTTCATTAGCAATTACAATATCATCATTTGATAAATTTCTTTTGATGTTATCTAAAGTGATTAATTCTTCATTATTATTAGCATCTCTAACTATTAATGTATCTCCTAATCTATCAGCATCATAATAATGTAAAGGTTGACCAGTTTCTAACATTACATAATTTGAAATATCAACAACATTATTTATTGGTCTAATTCCAGAAGCAATAAGTCTATTTTTAATGAATTCTGGACTTTCTTTTATTGTCACATTAATAGCTTTTTTTGCTAAAAACAAAGGACAAGATTTTGTTTCTATTTTAACTTTAAATTCATTATTAATATCATTATCATTACTATTATATTTTAATTCAATATCTTTAACTTTCTTTTTATAAATAGCTCCTAATTCATAAGCCATACCAATTACACTTAATAAGTCACCTCTATTAGATGTTAATTCAAAATCAATTACTTCATCATCTAATCCTAGTATTTTAATTGGATCTGTACCTAAAGTACTATCGAGAGGCAATTCACAAATACCATTTATATCTTTTTCAGATAAAAATTTATGTTCTAAACCTAATTCAGCAACTGAACATAACATACCATTTGATACTTGTCCACGAATCATGCCTTTTTTTATTTCACCACCTGGTAATTTAGCGCCAGCTAAGGCAACAATTACTTTTATTCCTTTACGACAATTTGGAGCTCCACAAACAATATCTAATATTTCATTACCAATATTAACTTTACAAATATGTAAATGGTCACTATCAGGATGATTAGTACATTCTACTACTTCCCCTACTACTAAATTAGTACAATTGATTAATGGACTAGCAGTGTCATATTCATTTCCAATATTTGTCATAGATTCTGCTATATCTTTTATAGATAAAGATTTATCTAAATCAATATAATCTTCAACAAATTTTCTACTTAATTTCATTAGTCTTCATCCTTTCTATTGAATTCTTCTAAAAATCTTAAATCATTTCCATAAATTGTTCTAATATCCGGAATACCATATTTAAACATAGCAAATCTATCTATTCCTGTACCAAAGGCAAAACCTTGATATTTTTTTGGATCATATCCACTCATTTCTAAAACATTTGGATGTACCATTCCTGCTCCTAATACTTCAATCCAACCTGTTCCTTTACATAAATTACATCCTTTGCCACCACATTTAAAACAAGTAACATCAACTTCAACAGATGGTTCTGTAAATGGAAAATAACTTGGTCTAAATCTAACACTTGTTTTTTCTCCTAATATTTTTTTACAAAATAATTCTAAGGTTCCTTTTAAATCAGCCATTGATATATTTTCATCAATTACCAATCCTTCTATTTGCATAAATTGATGAGAATGAGTTGCATCTTCATCTCTTCTATAAACTTTTCCTGGACATACTATTCTAATTGGTCCTTTTTCTTTATTTTCTTCCATAGCTCTTACTTGTGCTGTTGAAGTTTGACTTCTAAGTAACCATGCATCATATTCATCTTTTAAATAAAATGTATCTTGAGCATCTCTAGCAGGATGTCCTATTGGTAAATTTAATTTTTGAAAACAATTTTCATCACTTTCTATTTCTGGGCCTTCATATACTGTATATCCCATTGAAACAAATAAATCTTCAAAATCTTCAGTAATTCTAGTCATTGGATGTTTACTACCTTTTTTTATTTTTTTACTTGGTAATGTTATATCTATTTTTTCTTTTTCTAATTTTTTATTTAATTCCATATTATAAAATTCTTGTTTTTTTAAAGATAATATATTGTTTATTTCTTCTTTAAATTTATTAATTTTCATTCCATATTCTTTTTTTTCTTCAGAACTTAATGTTCCCATAATACTCATTAATTCTGTAACTGGTCCTTTTTTACTGAAATATTTAGTTTCAATTTCATTTAATTCTTTAGTATTTTTTACTTTATTTAAACAGTCTAAAATTTCTTTTCTTAATTCTTCCATATTAATTCCTCCTATATTTTTTTCTTTCTTTTTAATTTATATAATATATTAAATGTAATAAAATTATATATATATTTTGTTATTATTTCTTTTTTTTGACTTTTAAATACTTGATGTCTAACATTTTCTAGTATTACTAATTCTTTTTTACATTTCAGATTATCATAGACATATTTGCTTGAGTCTAATGATATTACATTATCAATATCACCATGTAATAATAAAGTTGGACAAGTTACTTTTTGAATATTTTGCTTGTTACTGCTTGCTAAAATCTTATATTCTATCATTACTGATTTAGGTATTGTAAAGAATTTCTTTATTGCTCCTTCAAATCCAGTTCCTACTTCTTTATCAACTTTATTAGTTATAATTTTTTTTAAATCTTCTTTGTTTTGCTTGAAATTACCAAATTTAAATGCACTTGATATAAGTACTAATTTATCTATTTCTTTATATCTAGAAGCTAAGTTAACTGCTAATATAGTCCCCATACTATGTGCGACTATTGTTACTTTTTTATATTTTTTTAGTATTTTTTTCAATTCTTCTTCTGATTTATCTAACCATTCTTTACCTGTTGATTTTGTTGTCATATCATTTTCATGTCCAGGCAAAGTAAAAGTAAATAATTCTATATTACGATATTTTTTCATTTTATTTATAAAATATTCATTATCTTCTTTTTTGGCCGATAAACCATGAATAAACATTACTGCTTTCAAAAAAATCATCTCCCAAAAAAAATCACATCCTATAAGGACGTGATTTACGTGGTACCACCTTAATTTATACTCAAAACTATAACGCGTTACCGT
>CAZXOH010000101.1:0-3974 GCA_964642345.1 uncultured Muribaculaceae bacterium
CGTGATTTACGTGGTACCACCTTAATTTATACTCAAAACTATAACGCGTTACCGTAAATAAAGCTAGAAGGCGAATTCATAAAATCAAGATTATATTTACTTTCACCTTTATGTAAACTCTCTAAATAATCTAACATTTACTACTAATTCTTCATTATTGCTTTTAAATATATGAATAGTATACCATATTTTTTTTTATTATTCAATTTCATTTACTATATCATCAAATGTTTTTTCATTTTTATTAAATTCAATTGGTTCTTCTTTTGATATTTCAATTATTTTTGGAATAAACAAAATTGTATAAATTGTAATTATTATTACCAAAATAGATAATTCTATTGCAATTATTATTGGCTTTTTATTTTTTTTATTAGATACTTTATTACTTTTAATAGCAAAATTAATTGCTGAAATATCTAATCCACAATTCATACATGTTGTATCTTTATTAGATAAAATATTATTACATTTTGGACATACTATTTTTTCCATATATACACCTCAATTATATTATAACAGAGGTTTTTATTTTTTCAATTGTTTTTGTTTATTTTTTTGTAATTCAAAGTTTAATTGGTTATATATTTTTACTAAAGTCCATTTATCAACTACACCAGTTGCTAAAAGATTTTTTGCTTGTTCATCTAATGTTAAAGAATCTAATAATTCAGGTGTTAATTTATCACTTAATTTTTCAATATCAACTACATATTTTTTATTAAATATATGATTATAAACATCTTGTTCTCTATTAGATATTTCATATCTATTTTTTTTATATGATCTAAATGAATCACCTGTTATTACTTCTTCTACTATATCTTCATTTCTTATTTCAAAAATATAGACTTCATTTGTTAAAGTAGAGATAGGTCCTCTATTTCCACCTAAATTTTCACATACATATATTTTACCAATTATTAAATTACTTAATAAATACGTTTCTTTCACTATTATCATCCCTTTGCGAACATATATTATATCATTTATTTTTTTTATGTCAAATTTTTTCAAAAAAACAAAATCAACATTACTGTTGATTTATTGCTTTATTTTGGTGACCAGTACGAGATTCGAACTCGTGAATGCTGCCGTGAAAGGGCAGTGTGTTAAGCCACTTCACCAACTGGCCAAAAAAATGGCGCCTAATGTAGGACTCGAACCTACGACCTATCGGTTAACAGCCGAGTGCTCTACCAACTGAGCTAATTAGGCACATCTTAATTGCTTAAGACTTTTTAATTATATAATATATTTTATTTTTATGCAATACCTTTTATGAAATTTTTAATTTTTTTTACTACAAATGACATTAATTTTGGCTTATATATATTTTATTCTTTAGATTTTTTTAATTTTTGTTTTATTCTTTGTAAAGTATTATCTATTTTTTTATAATCACATACTAACATTTCAGATATTTCTTTATTTTCAAATCCTTTTAATTTTAATTCAAGTACTTGAATTTCAAAATCATTAAGCTTTGAATTTATAATATTTTTTAATTCTTTTTTTTCTTCTTCATTTAATAATAATTGTTCTGGATTTTCAGTTTCATCTTTTAATAAATAATCCAACGCTTTATATTCTCCTTTATCATCAATATCAATTGATATTGATTCATTCAAAATTTTATGTTTTACTCTTCTAGTACTTTTAACTAAATCATACATTTTTCTTTCAATACATGTTTTAGCATATGTATAAAATAATGTGTCTTTTGATTCTATAAATGTTTCACTTGCATTTAATAAACCTAATCTTCCTTCTTGGATTAAATCATTTATATCTAATCCAAAATTTTCCATTCCTTTTAACATTTTTTTAGCAGTTGATATTATTAATGGTTCATATTTTTTTAATAATATATCAGTTGCATCTTCATTACATTCTGATATATAACTTAATAATTCATAATCATTATATTTATCATACATTTTATTACCCTCTTTGTTTTATTGCTTCAAAAACTACAATTCCTGCTGCTACTGATGCATTTAAACTATTTGTTGTTCCCTTCATTGGTATTTTAGCAATGAAATCACAATTTTCACTAACTAGTCTAGACATACCATTTCCTTCATTTCCAATTACAATGGCTGTTTTTCCTTTATAGTCAATGTCATAATAGTTTGTTCCTTCCATATCAGTTCCAACTATCCAAAATCCTTCTTTTTTTAAATATTCTATTGTTCTATTTAAATTAGTTACTTGAGCAATTTTCATATTTTTAATTGCTCCCGTTGATACCTTTATTACTGTTGCATTTACTTCTACACTTCGATCTTTAGGAATAATTATTCCATTTATACCTGCTGCTTCACAGGTTCTTATGATAGCACCAAAGTTATGTGGATCTTCTATATGATCTAATATAACTATTAAACTATTATCTTCAATCATTTCATCGATGTCATTATATTCAAAATCATTTACTTCTAGTATTATTCCTTGATGTAATCCATCAATCATTTTATCCATTTCATTTTTTTCTAAATATTTAATATAAACATTTTGTTTTTTTAATTCATTCAAAATTTCAGTGTCTGAAAAATTTTTATAAATAAATGCTTTTTTTATTTGTTCTTTATTGTTAATTGTTTCTATAGCAACATTTTTTCCATATATATACATTTTCATACTCCTTTTATATATTTCATTATTTCTTCTATTCTTTTATTATTCTTTTGATAATATAAATAACCTATTACTGCTTCTAAAGCTGTTGAATATTTATAAGTTACTATATCTGTTGATTTACTCTTATGTGATTTATGATTTCGTGCTCTAAGTATAACATTTAATTCTTCATCCGTAAAGAATTTTTTTTCTATCATTTCTTTTAAATATTTTGCTTGATTTACTGCACTCACATATTTAATAGATTCGTTTTGTAATTGTTGCACTTTTGATATGTTTTTTTCTATTAAAAATTTTCTTATTTCAAATTCATAGATTGCATCACCAAGATATGCTAACGCTAAAACATTTATGTTATTCATATCTATCAAATGTAATTCCTTTTATATTACCATTTTTTATATCACTCATTACAACGTCACATACTTTATCATAATCTACTATACCACCTTTTATTAAACATCCTCTTTTTTTACCTATTGTTTCAAATACTTCAATAAATTCTTCATCTATTTTTTCTATATTATATCGATTTTTTAATATATCTGGATAATATTTATATAACATTTCAATGAAATAACATACTACATTACTTATTGGTAATATTTCTTCTTTGATTGCTGTCAAAGCTGCCAAATTAAGTGCGATTGTTTGATTTTCAAATTTAGGCCATAACATACCTGGAGAATCTAATAATTCTAATTTATCATTTATTCTAATCCAATTTAAATTTTTAGTTACACCTGGAATATTACCAGTTGTTGTGACTTTTTTTCCAACTAATTTATTAATTAATGTTGATTTACCTACATTTGGTATTCCAACTACTAATACTCTAATTTTTCTTTTTATTAATCCTTTACTTTCACGTAAATTATTTTTTTCTTTCATTAGTTCTTCAGTTATATCTAGTATTTTTTTTATTGAATTATTATTTATTAAATCTATTGGAATTACTTTATATCCATTATCTTCATAATATTTTATCCATTTTTTTGTTTCTTTCATATCACATAAATCAACTTTTGTCATTATCATTATTCTAGGTTTATTTTTTATAAATTTATCAATATCAATTATTTTAGATGAATATGGTATTCTTGCATCTACAACTTCATAAACAATGTCTATTAAATTAATTTGTTCTGATATTAGTCTTTTTGTTTTTGCCATATGACCTGGATACCACGAAATGGGGACTTTTGAAAAACTTTTTTGACTATCATTATTTTTCTTTTCAGCTCTGATTTTTCTTTTTTGATACATATCCATTTTAATCACTTCCCTTTTTTATAAATTTTATGTTGTTGTTTTACTTATTTTCTATTAAA
>CAZXOH010000102.1:0-3857 GCA_964642345.1 uncultured Muribaculaceae bacterium
AAAAGAACCATCTAAAGGAGTTAACCCAGATGAAGTAGTAGCAATGGGTGCTGCTATTCAAGGTGGTGTATTAACTGGAGAAGTTGATGATATCGTATTATTAGATGTTACACCATTATCATTAGGTATTGAAACAATGGGTAATGTATGTACAGTATTAATTCCAAGAAATACAACAATACCGACAAGCAAATCACAAATATTCTCAACTGCTGTTGACAATCAACCAGCTGTAGATATTCATATCTTACAAGGTGAAAGACCAATGGCTAGTGATAATAAAACATTAGGCAGATTCCAATTAACTAATATACCAGCGGCTCCAAGAGGAGTACCTCAAATTGAAGTAACATTTGATATAGATGCTAACGGAATTGTTAATGTTAAAGCTAAAGATTTAGGAACTAATAAAGAACAATCAATTACAATTACTTCTAGTACTAATTTATCAGATGAAGAAATAGATAAAATGGTAAAAGAAGCTGAAGCTAATAGAGAAGCAGATCAAAAACGTAAAGAAGAAGCAGACGTTAAAAATGAAGCTGAACAATTAGTATTCCAAACTGAAAAATCAATAAAAGATTTAGGAGATAAAATTGATTCTAAAGATAAAGAAAAAGCTGAAACACAAATTAAAGAATTAAAAGAAGCAATTGAAAAAAATGATATAGAAGACATTAAAACTAAAAAAGACGCTTTACAAGAAACTGCAATGGCTTTTGCAACAAAAGTATATGAAGAAGCAGCAAAAGCTGCACAAGCAAATCAAACAGAAGGAACAAATGAATCAAAAGAAGAAAAAAATGATGATGTAATTGATGCTGAATTTGAAGAAAAATAAAAAAACGAAGTTCTAGTCTAACTAGGACTTCTACTACTATAAAGGAGAAAAAATGGAAAAACAAAAAACAAGAGTAGAAATAGATGAAAAATATAAATGGGATTTAACCACAATATATAAAAATGATGCTGAATTTTTAAATGATTGTAATTTAATAAATAGTGAAATGCATAAAATAGAAAATTATCGAGGTAGAATTTTAGAAAATTCAAAAACTTTATTGGAATTTTTAGAATTAAGTGATGATATTGATAGAAAAATGAGTAAACTATATTACTATTCACATTTAAAATTTGACGAAGATACAACAAATATTAAAGCCCAAGAATTGATGGGAAAAGTCGATAATATGTTTATTAGATATGGTGAATTATCTTCGTTTGTTGCACCTGAAATGTATGAAAAAACATATAATGAAGTAAAAAAATATATAGATGAAAATGAAAAATTAAAAAAATATAAATTTAATTTAGAAAGCTTTTATCGTTTTCAAGAACACAAATTGACTGAAGAACAAGAAAAATTATTATCAACTTTTTCCAAAGTCCTTGATTCACCAGAAAAAATATTTGAATCACTAACTGATTCAGATATGAAATTTGGGAACATTAAAGATGAAAATGGAAATTTGATTGAATTTACTGAAAGTAACTATTCAAAATTTATTCATTCGAGTAATCGCGAAATCCGTAAAAATGCTTTTGAATTATTATTAGGAACATATGCTAAATATAAAAATACAATTTCAAATACTTTTAAAGAAAATGTTGATTATTTAGTTGGAATGGCTAAAATTAAAAAATTTGATAGTAGTTTAGAAGCATCATTATTTAGTGATAATATTGATAAAAGTATTTATAATAATTTAATTGATACAGTTCATAAAAATTTAAATGTATTATATAAATATTATGATTTGAAAAAAGAAATATTAAATTTGGATGAATTACATTTATATGATATTTATGTTGAATTGATAAAAGATCTGGATAAAGAATATAGTTTTGAAGAAGCAAAAGAAATTGTAATTAATGCATTATCTATACTAGGAAATGACTATATTAATAATTTAAAAAAAGCATTTGATGAAAGATGGATAGATGTATACAATAATGTTGGTAAAAGAAGTGGGGCATATTCAAGTGGCTTTTACGATACTAATCCTTTTGTATTATTAAATTATGAGGGAAAATTAAATGATGTATCAACTCTTGCACATGAATTAGGCCATTCAATGCATACATATTATTCTTGTAAAAATAATACTTATAATAATTCTGGGTATAAAATATTCGTTGCTGAAGTTGCTTCTACAGTAAATGAATTAATTTTAAATAAATATTTATTAAAACATTCTAAAGATAAAAAAGAAAAATTATTTATTTTAAATAATTTAATGGAATTATTTAAAGGAACAATTTTTAGACAAACAATGTTTGCTGAATTTGAAAGAGATATGCATAAAAAATATGAAAATGGTGAAATTTTAACAAATGAATTATTATCAAATGAATATTATAAATTAAATAAAGAATATTTTGGACCTAATGTAGTAGTAGATGAAGAAATTAAGTATGAATGGGAAAGAATACCACATTTTTACTATGATTTTTATGTATATATGTATGCAATTGGTTTATCATCTGCTTGTTATATAGTTGAAGGTATAGTAAATAATAAGCCTAATGCATTAGAAAATTATTTAAATTTTTTGAAATCTGGTGGCAGTGATTATCCTGCTAATGAGCTTAAAATAGCTGGTGTAGATATTAATAGTAGTGAAGTTATTGAAAGTGCCATTAAAATGTTTGATGAAACAATTGAAGAATTTAAAAAATTGATAAAATAAAGAAGGTGTTGTATGAAAAAAGATTATTATGAAGTTTTAGGAGTTTCTAAAACAGCAACTGAAGATGAAATTAAATCAGCTTTTCGTAAATTAGCAAAAAAATATCATCCGGATGTTTCTAAAGAACCTAATGCAGCTGAAAAATTTAAAGAAGCCCAAGAAGCATATGCTGTATTGTCAGATGCCAATAAAAGAAAACAATATGATCAATTTGGTCACGCTGCATTTGAAAATAATGGTGGATTCGGTGGTACAAATGGATTTG
Source organism: uncultured Muribaculaceae bacterium (assembly GCA_964642345.1). Taxonomy (GTDB): domain Bacteria; phylum Bacillota_I; class Bacilli_A; order RF39; family UBA660; genus CAJOJO01. The sequence continues at coordinate 2,956 of CAZXOH010000102.1, forward strand.
ATTTTGATTTTGGTGACATTGATTTAGGAGATATTTTTGGTGATTTTTTTGGAGGTACTTTTGGTAGACAAGGAAGAGGTAAAAGTAGAGCAAGAAAAGGTGCAGATACTTTAGTTAGAATGGAAATAACGTTTGAAGAATCTGCATTTGGTTGTAAAAAAACTATCAATGTTAATTTAGATGAAGAATGTTCTAGTTGTAATGGTGAAGGAGGACATGATAAAAAGACTTGTTCAACTTGTAATGGAGCCGGTCAAATTACAAGACAACAAGCTACTATGTTTGGTTCATTTATGACTAGAACTACTTGTCCAGATTGTTCTGGTACAGGAGTTACATTTAAAACTAAATGTTCTAATTGTAGAGGAACTGGAAAAGTAAGAAAAAACAAAGATATTGATGTTAAAGTACCTGCAGGAATTGATAATGGTAATAGATTACGTTTAGCAGGTAAAGGTGAAGCTGGATTAAATGGTGGACCTAATGGAGATATTTATATTGAATTTAAAGTAAAAAAACATCCAATTTTTGAAAGAAAAGAAAATGATATTTATTTATTATTGCCAATTACTATTACAGATGCTGTACTTGGAACAAAAGCAGATGTTCCTACTTTATATGGAACGGTTAAATTAACTATACCTGCTGGTTCTAAATCAGGTGATAAACATCGTATTAAGGGAAAAGGTGTTGCTGATGTTAATAATGGAAGAATAGGTGATATGTATATTATTTTAGATGTAGTTATTCCTAAAAAATTAACTAGAGATCAAAAAAAATTATTTGAAGAATTAGACGGAACTATAACAAATGATTCTGATGAATATAAATTAATTAAAAAATATTTATAATCATTTTTTGCTTCATTTTAATTAATGAAGTTTTTTTAATATATTTTAATT
>CAZXOH010000103.1:0-3844 GCA_964642345.1 uncultured Muribaculaceae bacterium
TATTTTCTATATTAGTATTAAAAATAATTTCATTTAAAAAACTAATTGATCTTTCTAATATATCATCATTTATATATTTATTATTTAAAAAAGTTTCATTAACATTAATAATATTACATTTTCCAGAATTTACTAAATTAATATTCATTCCTAATCCATATAGTTCTTCTGTTTCTATTTCTATTTTTCTTCTTGTTGGAAATTTTTTACAAGAATCAATTAAAGTATTTATAAGAACATCTCTAATTGTTAATTCATCTTTTTTTGTTTCTCTTTTAATATTTAAATTTATATTAATTGTTTTAAATTTATCGGTTTCAATTATATGTAAAAAATATCCATTCATATCAAATTTTGTATATTTCATAATCATTCTCCTAAAGTAGATTCAAGCGCTAAAACAATCATTTTATTTAAAGAATTTTGTCTTTCAACTGGACTAATATGTTCTTTTGTTTCAAAATTATCACTTATGGTTAGTAAACAAGTAGCATTTTTTCCTAAAACTAATGCATTACTAAATAAAGCAAATGATTCCATTTCTACACCTAAAGAATTATATTTATTATATAATTCTTTAAAATTATCGTTTTCTTTATAAAAAACATCACAACTATATATAGTACCTAATTTTAATTCTTGATTGATTTTTTTAGCAGTTTCAATTATTATTTTATTTAAATAATCTGATGATTTTAATATATTGTTTTTATTATTATTTTGAATTAATGCATATGAAGAATCAGAGTAAGCATTTGTCACTAATAATAAATCATATAATTCTAAATTTTTTGTATAAGAACCACATGTTCCAATTCTAATTATATTTTTAACATCATAAAATTTAAATAATTCATAAGAATAAATTCCTATGCTTGGCATCCCCATTCCTGATGCCATTATTGTTATTTTTTTTCCTTTATAATACCCTGTATAAGCATATATATTTCTTATTTGATTTACTAGTTTATAGTCATCTAAAAAATTTTCTGCAATATATTTTGCTCTTAAAGGATCCCCTGGCATTATTACTGTTTCTGCAATTTCTTCTTTCTTACTTTCTATATGTGGTGTCATATTTTACCTCCTATTTTTTTTAATTCATTTAATTCTATTAAACAATAATCAATTTCATAATTATTAATTTTTTTATTATTTAATATTTGAATTACATCATACCAAACGTATTGTTGTATGTCTATTAATTCTTCTTTTTGATATTTATTATATAATTTAATCATATTTTTGAAATTTCTTTTCGTAAATACTATTGATATACCATATTCATTTTTTAAAAAAAGTTCTAATTCTTTTAAATCAATTTTATTTTTTTCAATAATTTCACCAATATCATAGAACATATTTAATAAATCAATTTTTTTTATTTTCTTTTGAAAATAAGTTAATATTATTTTATTTATTTCTTCCATTATTTCCTCCATACACTTTATATATAGTATATCTTAAAGAATGTCAAATAATACTTTTTGAATTTTTGACTTAAAAATATGACCAATTTTTAAAATTCATATACAAATTTTAATTTTTCTACTTAATTGTTTATCCTATGTCTAATAATTGGTGAATTTTCATCTAATGCTTTAAATTGATAACCTTGTGTTTTAGCAGTTTCAATTATATCTTTAATTGCATTTAAAGTTTTATAATTACTTTCAAAATCATGCATTAATACAACATTAACTTTTGAATTTAAATTATTAATTACATTATTATATATCTGTTCTTTAGTATATGCGTCACCTGCATCACCACTGGAAACATTCCAATCTACATAAATATATCCCCTATTTATTACTTCTTTTGATAATGTAGTCATTATACCAGGATTAAATTTACTTATAGTATTTGAACTTCCACCTGGAAATCTAATTAATTTTGGTTCAATTCCTATTATATTTTTAATTTTACTTTTCATAGCATTTAAATCATCAAAATATGCATCAACACTTGCATATATTTTTCCATAATTATGTGTATATGAATGTATTGCTACAGTATGACCTTCATCATATTCTCTCTTAATTAAATAATTTAAATTATCACTATGATTTATTATAAAGAATGTTGCTTTAACATTTTCTTCTTTTAAGATATCCAATAATTTAGGAGTTATAGAATAACTAGGACCATCATCAAATGTTAAATAAATTATTTTTTCGGTATTAGAAATTACTTTTATTTTTCTTTCAATAGTTGTTTTATTTGAAGAATTATCAGTTACTTCATATTCAATTTTATATTCACCTAAACTATTCGTGTCAACTATTCCAGATATTTTTATATTAGAACTTATATCTCCATCACAATTATCGATTGCTGAAGCTCCTTGTTCTATATATGTACCACCTTGTGAAATATAAATATAATCATCACCATTCAAGGTTATAACTGGTGCTTCCTCATCTTTAACTATTAATTCTCTAATTAATTCACTTTTATTACCACTACTATCTTTAACAGTGTAAATTATTTTATTATCTTGTTTCTTTGTTTTTATTTTTGATGTTAAATCACCATCATAATTATCAGTTGCAGTAGCACCTTCATCATTATATTTTTCATAGTTACATACATTTGTTATTTTATTGCCATTTAATTTAATTATTGGTTTTTCTCTATCTACTACAATAATTTTACGAGTTTTTTTATATTTATTATTAACTATATATTCAACTTTATACTCGCCTATTTTTTTTGTATTAATATTATTTTTGGTGTTTATTTCATATTTTTTTAAACTATATATTTTTACTCCTTTTTCTTGGTATTTAGAATTAACATCAATTTTAATAACTGATGGTCCATTTAAAATTATATGTGGGGATAATAGTATATATAAAATTGCTAGAAAAAAATCAAATATAATAATTAACTTTAACACTTTATTCTTCATAATAAACACCTAATACTATTATATCACTATTTTTTTAAATTTAAGAAAAAATTGGTGAATATATATTCACCAATTTCAACTATTTAACCATTTCGTATTCAATGCTTGCAGCTTTACTTAAATCCATATCGGCATTTGAAATAATTTCTCTTGATTCACCAGCTGGAATTACATCTCCAACGTATCCTTCTAATTTGACAATTTCGTTTCCGTCTTTGTCTTTTACGTGAATATAGAAAATTCTTACTTCAACATCACTGCTTGTTGGATTTGAAACTAATGTAACAAGTGTTGAATAATTATCATCAACTTTCAATGAAGTATTTGTGAATTTTAATTCTCCTACTTCTTGATCTTTTACAACTTCTTCATTTGTGTTGTATTTTTCTTGTTCTTCTTTTTTTGTTTCAGTTTTTTTACTGCATCCACATCCTGTAGCTAATCCAACTACTAGAAGCATTGATAATGCTACTAAAAATTTCTTTTTCATACTCTTTCCTTCCTTCTAATTATTTCTTAAATATTCTAATGCGTCATATACTGTTGTAACATTCCAACTTGAATCACTTGGAGTAAATGTTACATTTTCAGCTGATGTTAAGTAAATATTTGTTACTGTAAGTGATGATCCAGTCTTATAATTCTTACCATCAGTTACTCTTGCAATGACTGTTGCACTAGTACTTCCCAAATCAGTTAATACTATTGGTCCGGAATAAGTCTTCCATGTTGTTCCACCATCTAGACTATATTGATTTGTATATCCACTTGGATAAGTAATTGTTACCGTTTTACTTAATGCCCAAGTTGATGCGTTTGTTACACTATACGTTGGAGCTTCAATTTCAATTGTTGCTACTGCTTGTACAGCACTCTCTAATGAGTTATTTGCATTTACTGCTTTAACATTTGCATATGTTCCATTTATTA
>CAZXOH010000104.1:0-3760 GCA_964642345.1 uncultured Muribaculaceae bacterium
ATAGTTCAATTAATGTAAATCCTTTTTTCATAATCCTCCTACTTTCTATATATATCATACCCCCCCCCCCAGACACTTCTGTCAAGACAGAAATTTTGTTCGCTTTTTTATAACTTTGCACAATATTTTATACTATTATTTAATATATAAATTTTTATTTATTATTTTTGGAATATAATCTAAATACATTTTTACAATTTGAAAACCATTTCTAGTATTAAAAAAACTAGAATTTTTTTCTAGTTCATTTTTGCTATTTCTAATTTATCATTACTATGTATTATAGTAAGTTCTACTTCTTTAGGATATTCTAAATCTTCTTCATACTCAATTAATACTTTAACAACATAAGCTTTATCATCTTTGACATCATTTTCAAATGTTACACTTTGTTCTTCAATACTTTCAATTTCAGTACTTTTAACAAGTGGTAATTCTTGTTCTCTATCATTATAAATATTATTTTCAACATATTTATAAATTCCTTCTTTAGCGTATTTTACAAAATCTTCTTGATAATCTTTGTAAACAAATTGGACACCACCAACATCATTTTTGTTTATTGAACTATCAAGTGAAAAGAAGTCAATTACAAAAAGTTCACTAATTAATGATGCATAATTTTCTTCATTAATTTCATCTTTTTCTAATTCTTCTTTTAAAAGCATAAATTTTTCTTTGAAATACTCTGAATCATTTTCATTTAATGTATAATTATATTTTTCAATATTAGATAAAATTTCTACTTGTTTAGTTCCACTATTTAAAACGCTTATAATATCTTTTACACAAAATCCTAAACAAATTACTAAAATAACTAATATTATTATAATAATTGTTTTAAAATTAATTCGTTTTTTCTTTTTCATTTGTCTCTCCTATTTGATTATTTGTTTTTTTTATTAAATCATAAACAATGATTGCATCGGAAACTGCTATCTTTTCTTCTGATATTTTATTATATTTTTCAATATAATCAGAACTTATAGTATCATCAATATTAAGAATTTTACCCTCACCTTTACTTTGACTATAATACATTTTATCTGTAAGCCAATTTCCATCAGGGAATGTTACAACATTTTCGTCTATACTAAAAATATCGTGTCCTAAAGCATATTTATTTTTAAATCCTACCATATTTCCTAAAGTTGGTTGAACATCATACATACCCATAACTTTAGTAATTTCTTTATTTAATAACTCATTTCCACTACTATCTTTTGTCCAAATAATTAATGGAACTGCTCTATTTAATTCATATTCAAAATAATCTACTGAATGATAGTTTGGATCATCTTTGTCTAATGGTTGACCTGTTTCAAAATCAAAATTATAAAAATAATTAAATTCTGATTTTTTTAGTTTTGCATCATGATCTCCATAGATAACAATTACTGTATTATCTAATAATCCTTCGGCATCCATATCTTCAATTAATTGTCCTAATGCTTCATCAGCATAATGAACAGACTTAAAATAACTTCCTAGTTTAGTACCTTCCATATAATCACTTACATGTTCTTCTTCTTCACCAGTTTCTTCATTTATTGTTGTATATTTATAATTTACTTCATAATCACTATGTCCTTCTATCCAAGTAAATGGAGTATGATTTGTAAGCATTATCAAAGTTCCATAATAATTATTGTATTTTTCTTGAATTGTTTTTAATTTAGGAATAACTTGTTTAAAGAATGATTTATCAGATAATCCTAGTCCTATTGTTTCATCAATTGTAAAGTCTTTTGTGTAGCAGTAGAAATCATCATAGCCAAAACTTTTATGCGCTGAAGATCTATTCCAAAAAGTACAATTATTACCATGCATACTAAATGTATAATATCCCATATTTTTTAATAATTTTTGAGTTGTAACGTAATCACGATCCCAATAACTTACAAATACGGTTCCACTACTTGCCGGCATTAATGAAGTACTTATTGTAAATTCTGAATCACTACTAGTTCCTACACTTTCTTGAGAGTGAAAATTAGAAAAATATAATCCTTCGCTAGCAAGTTTTCTTAAGTTTGGAGCTACATATTCACCATTAAAACTTACATCTAAAACGTAATTTTGAATACTTTCTGCATGAATCATTAATATATTTTTCCCTTTAAATATATCAGTATATTCATTTGTTTCTGTTGTTTCTTCTTGATTACTATAATATTCTCTAAATAGTTTGTATTTTTCATCATATCCAAATAATGGATTTAATGTTGATTTTAAGGTTGCTACTAAGTCATTTATTTGATAAGTATAAACCCCAAATTTCATGACAATATATTCTCTATTCCATTGTTTACTAAATCTACTTATATCTACACTTGTTAATGTTGAGATAAATAGACCTAAAAATATTACAGCAACTACTAATGTATTTACTGCTCTTACTTTTCCTTTTTCTATTTTACTTACTTTTTCATAATAGTTTCTTTTTTTCAAGCTTTTATTAACAAACAACATTGCTATTATCTGCCAAATATATGAAAAATCTTTTATTTCCATTACATTATTTACAACTGCATCACCAACATCTACTAATTGTAATGATGTTTCAAGTAATGAAAATGAGACAAATGACACATAATTAGTATAGTACATTGAATTAACTACACATAGTGTTGTAAATATTATTGACCAACCAAAAAAATATTTAAATTGATGTTTAGGTTTAATAAAATATCCAAAAGCACCAATAATAAGCACAATTGCTAAATCAGCAATAATTGGTTTTATATCAAAATAATTTTTTACACTTAAAAATCTAAGTATACATCCATTCAAAACAGATGTTGAAACAAATGTCATAAACAAGATATTTGTGTGCAAATAACTTTTTGAATGTAATTTAAATAAATCAATAAATTCATTAATTTTTTTCTTCATATGTTTCACCTCAAAATACTACCTAAAAGTATATCACTTTTTTTTATAATAATCAATTTAAAAGGACAAATTATTCACATTAAAAGGACAAATTTTCATTTTGTCCATCTATTATAAAGTTTAATTTTTTGTTTGTTTTTTTCATTTATATTATTTGGTAATTTTAATGGGTTATAACCATAATGTGGCGGTAAATCAATATTGTAATATATTGTTATATTTAAATATTTTATTTTTTTTATTGCACTAAAACTAGATATAAATCCTATTTTTCTTAATACATCATTACAGATTGTAATGTTTCTATAATCATCAACATTAATAAGTTTACCTGTTGTTTGTTTTTCTATACCATTTTCTATATATATTACGGTTATTTTTTTACCTATGAATTTTTTTAATATTTCAAACATTATATTAAACTCTGTCTGGTATAGATTAAATAATTAGTTTTAGTACTTATTTTAATTCTTTCACTATTTGTTGCTTTAATAAAACCCAAGCCACTTATTACTATGTCTTCATTAGCTTTAACATTAATTATTTTTTTATTTACTAATTTTTTATTATCATTATATTTTCTTTCTATTTTCAAATTATTTGAAAAATAAAATGTTAAATTATTATTTGATGTTTCAATTTTTATAATGTCTTCAATATATATATATTGTTTATTATGTATTTGATATGTAATTGGTTTTATTTCTTTTTTTGGGTTTATTTTTTTTAATAAATTAATGTCTATATTGTTATTTTCTAGTATACCTGGTGTATCTATAAGTGTTAATGTATCATTTATAGTTATTTCTATTGTATTTAATGTTGTTGATGGTAAATTACTTGTTGTAATGTTTATATTGTTTTT
>CAZXOH010000105.1:0-1454 GCA_964642345.1 uncultured Muribaculaceae bacterium
TTTAAACTCAAATAATCTACATTGAGTTTTTTTATTGCAAATTAATGAAAAATATGATAATCTTATAGTTATGATAGTGTAGGTGATTGCTATGGAAGGAATTTTATTACCAATTTGTTCTTGTGCATTTTCTTTATTATTGATACTTATTTATTTTATGAAGAAAAGAGTAGATTTACCTGAAAATAAAATTTATTCAAAAATGTTAATTTTAAGTTTAATAGATAGTATTTGTGTAAGCATTGTACAAGGATTTGCTTTAAATGGCGTGACTCAAGAAGAATTGATATGGATTTCAATTATTAATAAAATTGACTTTGCCGTTCTAATTTATTTCACAAGTTATTTATATAATTATACTATTTTAATAACAATTGATAATCAAAAAATAAAAAAAATAGTATCTTATATAATTAAAATAATAAATATAATTTTTATTCTTTTAATTATTTTTAGTAATGTAGAGGTAATTACAAATGGTAAAAACTATAGTATATCAGGGAGTGCTACATTAATTGCATATTGCGTATGTGGTTTATATATTCTCGCCGCAATTTTAGAAACAATAATTTTTCATAAAAAAAGAGATATTAGATATATTCCAATATATGCAGTTATTGTATTAATTTTTATTTTATTGATTTTATTTCAACTAAATCCATATTTAATAGTTATTTCTATAACTTTAACATTTATTAATTATTTAATGTATCACACAATAGAAAATCCAGATATAAAAATGATAGAAGAACTAAATATTGCCAAAAATCAAGCTGATAAAGCAAATATGGCAAAAAGTGAATTCTTATCAAGTATGTCACATGAAATAAGAACACCATTAAATGCAATAGTAGGATTTAGTGAAGCAATAAATAATTCAACTACATTAGAAGAAGCAAAAGAAAATGCAAAAGATGTTATAACAGCTTCAAATACACTATTAGAAATAGTAAATGGTGTATTAGATATATCAAAAATAGAAGCAGGTAAACTTGAAATAAATAATAGCGATTATAATGTCTATGAATTATTAGAAAACGTTGCAAAACTAATAAAACCTAGAATGAAAGAAAAAGGATTAGAATTTAAAATTTCAATAGCACCTGATTTACCTGCGATATTATATGGAGATCATACAAATATAAAAAAAATAATAACAAATTTACTAACAAATGCATGTAAATATACTGATAAAGGAACAGTAGAATTTAAAGTAAACTGTGTAAATAATAATGATACTTGTAGATTAATGATATCAGTTGAAGATACAGGTAGAGGAATAAAAAAAGAAAATATTGAAAAATTATTTACAAGATTTCAAAGACTAGAAGAAGATAGAAACACAACAATAGAAGGAACAGGACTAGGTTTAGCTATCACAAAAAAATTATTGGATTTAATGGGTGGAACAATAGTAGTTCAATCAATATATGGAGAAGGGTCAAAATTTACAG
>CAZXOH010000105.1:1464-3696 GCA_964642345.1 uncultured Muribaculaceae bacterium
AGTTGCCTTAGATCAAACAATAAAATCAATGGTAATAGATATTGAAGAAAATCAAAAAACAAATGAAATAAATTTAGAAAATAAAAAAATTCTAATAGTAGATGATAATAAATTAAATTTGAAAGTTGCTTCTAAATTTTTATCAAAATATAATCCAATAATCGAAACATCTGAAAGTGGATTTGAATGTATAGAAAAAATTAAAAATGGAAAAAATTATGATTTAATTTTAATGGATGATATGATGCCAAAAATGAGTGGAGTTGAAACATTAAATGAATTAAAAAAAATAAGTAATTTTAATATACCTGTAGTTGCACTGACCGCTAATGCTGTATCAGGAATGAAAGAGAAATATATAAATGATGGATTTAATGATTATTTAGCAAAACCAATAAATAAAGAGGAATTAAAGAGAGTTTTATCAAACTTAATTAAGCCATCAATAAAAGAAAAATCAATTTTTGATACATTACCAAAAGAATTATTTGAAATAACTGAAGAAGATGAAAGAAAAATAAATGAAAAAGAATTAAAAATAGAAGAAAAACAAGAAACAAATAATGACTATTTATTAAAAAACGGTATTGATTTAAATAAAGCACTAGAATTATTAGGCGATATGGATACATATAATGATACCTTAAAAGAGTTTTATAACAATATAAATAATAGAATAAATAAATTAAATAATTATAAAAATGATTTATCTAACTATGCAATTGAAGTTCATGCATTAAAAAGTGATGCAAAATATTTGGGATTTACTAAATTATCAGAATTAGCATATAATCATGAAATGAAAAGTAAAGAAAATGATTCAAAATACATTAATGATAATTACGAAATATTAATTAATGAAATAAATAGAATATTAGAAATAGCAAAAAAATATTGGAACAAATAAATACTATTTGTTCTTTTATAATAAATTTATTTTAGAAATCAATTTACAAACAAATGTTCATATGATAAAATTATACTGTGGTGAATGAATATGAATAAAATATATGCATGTATTGATTTGAAAAGCTTTTATGCATCAGTAGAATGTGTAGAAAGAAAACTTGATCCTTTAGATACTAATTTAGTAGTTGCTGATATATCTAGGACTGAAAAAACTGTTTGTTTAGCAATTACACCAACCTTAAAACAATATGGATTAGGAGGTAGAGCAAGACTATTTGAAGTAAATCAAAAAATAAAAGAAATTAATAATCAAAGAAAAAAAGAAAATAAGTATAAAAAATTTATAAATAAATCTTGTTCAGATAAAGAATTAAAACAAAATAAAAATTTAGAATTAGATTTTATAATAGCAACGCCTCAAATGAAAAAATATATGAAATATAGTACTGATATATATAAAATTTATTTAAAATATTTAGCACCTGAAGATATATATGTATATTCAATTGATGAAATATTTTGTGATTTAACATCATATTTAAAAACATACAAAATGACACCAAAAAAATTAATATCGCAAATAATCAAAGATATATATAAAACAACTGGTATAACAGCAACTGCAGGAATTGGAACAAATATGTTTTTAGCAAAAATATCAATGGATATAGTTGCTAAAAAATCAGAACCAAATGAGATAGGAGTCAGAATCGCTGAAATAGATGAAAAAACTTATCGTCAATTATTATGGAATCATAAACCATTAACATCATTTTGGAGAATTGGACCTGGAATTGCAAAAAAGTTAGAACAAAATGGTATGTATACAATGGGTGATATAGCACGAATGTCACTTAAAGACGAAAACTTGTTATATAAATTATTTGGAGTAAATGCTGAATTATTAATTGATCATGCATGGGGATATGAACCAACAACCATTGAAGAAATAAAAAAATATAAACCTAATACAAAAAGTATTTCAATTGGACAAGTATTACATTGTCCTTATAATTATGAAAAAGCAAAACTGATAATTAGAGAAATGGTTGATACTTTAGCACTTGATTTAGTAAAAAAAGAAAAAATTACAAATCAATTAGTTTTAACAATAATTTATGATGCTTTAAACTTGAAAGAAAATAATTATAATGGAGAAATATCATATGATCATTATGGAAGAAAAATACCAAAAAATGCTCATGGAACAATTAAATTGGACTATAAAACATCATCAACAAAAATATTATCTGAAAAATGTTTAGAATTATATGAAAAAATAGTTGATTCTAAATTATTAATAAGAAAAATTAATATTGCTGC
>CAZXOH010000106.1:0-3475 GCA_964642345.1 uncultured Muribaculaceae bacterium
TATCACTTTTTTCATACTATTTCTACTCTCCTATTTATATCATACCCCCCCCCAGCACTTTTGTCAAGACAGAAATTTTGTTCGGTTTTTTACAACAAAAAAATTAGATAGCATTATCCAATTTATTTTGTATCATTATATAATCTTTTTACATCTTTAGGCTTTAATTCAATATATTCTCCTGATTTTAATTTTTTTATACTTAAAAAAGAAATACTTTCCCTTTTTAACTTCAAAACATCATAACCTATAGCATCAAACATCCTTTTAACTTGATGATTTTTTCCTTCATGAATCGTTAATTCTACTATTGAAGTGTCAGATTTCTTATCATACTTAAGAATTCTAGCTTTACCTTTACTTGTTTTTATTCCATCAAGATAAACTCCAGTTGCTAATTTAGTTAATTCCTTTTTTCCAATTAAACCTTTTACTTTAGCTATATATACTTTATCTATATTATTTTTTGGATGCATTAATTTATTAGCAAGTTCACCATCATTAGTAAGTAATAAAGCACCTGTTGTATCATAATCTAATCTACCTACAGGATAAATTCTTTTATTTGTATGAATTAAATCAACAACAGTTTTTCTATTTTTATCATCACTTACTGAAGTAATAACACCTCTAGGTTTATTAAGTAAAAAATAAACTTTTTCAGTATTTTCTAAAATAGTTCCTTCAACTTCAATAGTATCATTTGGTTCTACTTTTATTCCTAATTCTCTAACAATATTTCCATTAACTTTAACTTTACCATTTAATATTAATTCTTCAGCTTTTCTTCTAGAAGTATAACCATAATTTGCTATTGCCTTTTGTAATCTTTCCATAAAATCACCTGTAATGATTATACCTTATTAATTACATTTAAACAAGAAATTAAAATAAAATATTTGTAATTATTATTGAAGCAGTTATTCCTATTAAATCGGCAAATAACCCAGCCCATAATGCATACCTTATTTTTTTTATTCCAATACTTCCAAAATAAAGAGTTATAACATAAAATGTAGTATCAGTTGATCCTTGAATTATTGAACCTAAAATTCCTATAATAGAATCTGGACCAAAAGTTTCAAATAAATTATTTAAAATAGCTAAAGAAGAAGTACCAGATATAGGTCTCATTATCATCATCGGAAATACCTGAATTGGAACATTAATCAAATTAAAAAATGGTTTTAATATATCAGTAATAACATTTAATAAACCACTTTTTAAAAAAATATTTATTCCTAATATCATTGCTAAAAGACAAGGAAAAACTTTTAAAATCATTCCAAATGATTCTGTTGAGCCATCCAAAAATTCATCATAAATATTAACATTTTTTTTAATTCCATAAATAATAATAAATAAAACCATTAATGGAATAATTAAATTAGATATTATCATTTATTCACCTTTTTTGCTATTATTCGATCAATTGTAAGACCAGCAATAGTAGAACAAGCAGTCGCTAATAAACAAGGAATTACTATTTTTGTTGGATCACTACTTCCATATAACATTCTAAGCGATATTATAGTTGTTGGAATAATCGTTACTCCACTTGTATTTAGCACTAAAAATGTAATCATACTACGACTTGCAATATCTTTTTTTTTATTTAAAGTTTGTAAAGAATCCATTGCTTTTAATCCAAACGGTGTTGCAGCACTACCTAATCCTGCCATATTAGCAATCACATTGGAAGCAATTAAACTTAATGATTCATGTCCTGAAGGAATTTCTGGAAATATTTTTGATAAAACTGGCGTTAAATAATTTGATAATTTTTTTAACAATCCTGATGTTTCAGCTATTTTCATTATTCCTAACCAAAGTGCTAAAACCGGAAAAATTTTAATAATCATATCAAATGCTACATTTGTACATTCTAAAATTTCTTTATTAATTACTTCAATATTACCTGTAAATAATGAAAATAAAATTCCTGATATTATAAAAAATCCCCATATTTTATTTATCATTTTTTAAACCACCCTTTTATTTTATCAAAAATTGTTTTTTTCTCTTTTTTACTTATATATAAATCATCAGTATAAATTAGTGTATTTGTTAAATATACTTCTATTTTTCCAACTTTCATATTATTTTTTATTATTTTATTTTTTTCTATTTTAAATTTTAATATGATATTATCTTTTTCTATCTTATTTAATATATAATTAAAATCATTTTTTATATAATATTGATAATTTTTATAATGTGTGTCTGGTACTTCTATTTTTCCTTTTTTTAAAATACTATATTTTTTATATGTATTAAATCCATAATTAAATAGTTCAATATGATCGTTCCAATCATCACCATCATTAAGAGTTACAACTACTAAATTAATATCGTTTTTTGATGCTGTTGTTACTAACGTTCTTTTAGCTATTTTTGTATATCCTGTTTTTCCACCCGTTGCATATTTATATAATTTAAGTAATTTATTTTTATTAGTCCAAGAATAAAAATTCATATTTGTTTTTAAAACATATTTTTTTGTTTTTGCAATTTTTTTATATTCATTATTTTTCATTGCATAACTAGTAAGTATTGCCATATCATAAGCAGTAGAATAATTTCCTTTTTCTTCATCTAAACCATTAGGATTATTAAATATTGTATTTTTCATTCCTATTTCTAATGCTTTTTCATTCATTTTTTTTACAAAATTTTCAATACTTCCACCTACATATTTAGCAATTACATAGGAAGCATCATTACCACTTCTTAACATTAGTCCATATACTAAATCTCTAAGTGTTAAAATTTCTCCCTGTTTTATATATATTCCAGAACCATATGCTAATAAAATTTCATCTCCTACTGTTACTTTATCATCCATTTTTCCGCTTTCAATAGCTAATATTGCTGTCATTATTTTAGATATTGAAGCTACACTTTTAACTTCATTTATATTTTCTCCAATTATTATTCTATTTGTATCCAAATCCATTAATATGTATTTATTTGTATTTATATCTAATGCTTTTATATTTATTGGGAATAATACAATTAAAAATAAAAATATTTTTTTCATTTTTTCACCTAAAAAATTATATGAAAAAAAGGACAAATTATGTCCATTAAAACTACAATTAGATTTAGAAAATTATTTTATTAAATTAACTCCATTTATCATTATTCCGTACTAGTCCAACAACCAGATTGACAATAAACAATCACAATTTCATCTTGTTTTACATCCCTAAAAGTATATTCAGCATCATAATTACTAGCTGAACCTAACTCAATTGTTGAATTCCTAAACTTAACATATAATCATAATATGGGGAACTAAAGACTCTATAGCAGATATTTTAACTAAATAATCATCATTTATTTCATTCTAATACTAAAATAATAACATTCTTTTGATATAGTTAAAAAATTAAAAACTCCATTAAATGAAGTTTATAGTTTTTCTATTTGTTCTTTTGATAAAGAGGTGATTTCTATAATGGTTTCTATTGGT
>CAZXOH010000107.1:0-3448 GCA_964642345.1 uncultured Muribaculaceae bacterium
ATCATACCCCCCCCCCAGGCACTTCTGTCAAGATAGAAATTTTGTTCGGTTTTTTCAATTTTATACAATTTTTTTATTTATATAACAATGTAAATATTATACAAAATAATAGGATTATTATTATTATAAAGAAATTTTTTTCTTTCATAACAAAAAAAACACAATAAATGTGAATTTTATATAATTCTTTCAATTTTTTCTATTATATCGCTTTTTCCTGCTTTAGTTACATTAGAAAATACTATAAAATCATCACCTGTAAATAAATTTAATTCATTTAAAATTGTATTTTTTTGTGAATAATGTTTAGTAATTCCTACTTTATCTGATTTAGTTGCTACCACAGTTACTGGAATATTATAATGCTTTAAAAATTTATACATTAATAAATCATCACTAGATGGTTTATGCCTAAAATCTATTAACATAAACACTTGTTTTAAGTTTTCTCTATTAGTTAAATAATCTTCCATCATAAGTCCAAATTTTCTTTTTTTGGCTTTATTTAGATTAGCGAATCCATATCCTGGAGCATCTACTAAGTAAAATTCTTCATTAACATAATAAAAATTTATAGTTTGAGTTTTTCCAGGTTTAGATGAAGTTCTAGCATAGTTTTTTCTATTAATTAATGTATTAATAAAACTACTTTTTCCTACATTAGAACGTCCTACTAATAAAAATTCTGGTTTATTATCTGTTGGATATTGACTTCTCCTAACTGCTGAAATAGTTAAATCAACAGAACTTATTCTCATTTTAATCACCTTTCTCAAGCAAAAAGAATTATAACATTATATGTTACATTTGTCAAAAAATTACTTTTTCACGCACTTATTTCCATCCCAAGTACATCCACTCATATTTATGCAATATCTTTCATTCGCACTTCTTTTTTCACAATCATCATCACTAGATGCTGTTGAAGCTTTATATGAATCATATTTATGATCATTTACCCAATCAGTAACATTATCTTCTCTTGTTGGACAAGTAGCAGAAGAAGGTTCTTCACTTATAAAATATGTAACACAATCAAACATACTATTTGATAATGCATCATTATGACCTAGTAAGTTTTTAAATACAAATTGAACAATTGCAAACAATAAAAATATTGTAACTCCGGCAATTATTTTTTTTATTAATTTAGATTTGGATTCATCCATCTTCTTTTCATCACTAGCCATAACTGCTCTTAATAAATCAATCATTCCCGTAATAATAATAATAACTGGAACTAATAATTTAATTAAATTATATAAATTTCTAATTAAAATTGCTACACCAGTTGGAAAATATGTACCACCACAAACAAAACATTCTTGAGCAAAAACAGTTGTACTGACTAATGAAATAAATATTGCATATATTAATAATTTATTAGTTTTTTTCATATTTTATTCTCCTAACACTAATATAATTATATATTAAAATTACTATTTAATCAAGAAAAAACTAATGTCTGAAAGTTTACTAATTTCGCTTATTTTTATACATAAAACATTCTTTATCATGTGAATAAATAATACCTATTGCTTGTAAATATGAATAAATGATTGTACTACCTACAAATTTCATACCTTTTTTTTGTAAATATTTGGATATTTTATCAGATAATTCATTTGTTGTTTTATCATTTTCATATATAATTTTTCCATCAGTAAATTTTTTTAAACAATTATAAAAACTACCATATTCATTTTGAATTTCCTTAAATATTTTTGCATTATTTATACTCATTTTTATTTTTAGTTTATTTCTAATTATATTTTTATTTTGTAATAATTCATTTATTTTAGATTCATCATATAAACATATTTTATCTATATCAAAATTGTCATAGCATTTTCTAAATTCTTCTCTTTTATTTAAAACACATTCCCAAGATAATCCGGCTTGAAAAGATTCTAAAATAAGCATTTCAAATAAATATTTTTCATCAAAATTTGGTTTACACCATTCATAATCATGATATTCAATATATTTAGGATTTTTCTGATTACACCATTTACATCGCATTTTTACTTTCCATTTCTAATTTTAATAAATTCATTTTCATAAATAACCAAATTTACTTTTTATTAAAGGAAATTAAACAAGCCACAATTGAAAATAATGTTCCAAATAAGATTATTGCAAATCTACCTATTCCATCTATTTCAGAAATAATACCATAATCTAAAATTACAATTCCTAAAATCATTAAAAATATTTTTAATATATTCTTTTTCATAATTCACCTTTTTTACTAATAACTTTTTATAATAATCATTATCTATTTTATTTCAATAATTTCATAATCTTTTGAACCAAATCCCAACATAGCAGCAGCATCTATGGTATGTCTTCCATTTCTTGATTCTATTCTTTCAACTAAATGATCTCTACCAGGATCTTTTGAATTATAAACTAAATCAATACATGCTTGATCTAAAGCAATTGGATCAAGAGCTGCTAAAACACCAATATCCTCCATACAAGGATCTTCAGCATCAGCACAACAATCACAATCTACTGACATATTACACATAATATTAATGTAACAAATATTTCCTTTAAAATATTGATGTACTGATGAAGCAGCATCTGCCATTGATTCCAAAAATTTGTCATGATTAGCTGTCCATATTTCTTCTGGTTTTCCAGCACCATGAATAAAAGCTTTTCCATAAGAAGAAGCAAAACCAATAGATAATTGTTTTAGTGCTCCACCATAGCCACCCATAGGATGTCCTTTAAAATGTGATAATACTAAACATGAATCATAATTTTTCATTTTCTTTCCAATATAATCTTTTTTAATTATTTTACCATTAGGAATATCTAGTTCAATATCTGGACCTTCGCTATCTAAAATATCTACTTTAAAATATTTATTCCATTCATGATCTTCCATTAATTGAAGATGTTTTTCCGTTGTATTTCTTGCCCCATCATAAGCAGTATTACATTCTACAATTGTACCTTTTACTTCATCTACTATTTGTTTTAAAAAAATTGGACGTAAATAGTTTTG
Organism: uncultured Muribaculaceae bacterium; assembly: GCA_964642345.1. Taxonomy (GTDB): domain Bacteria; phylum Bacillota_I; class Bacilli_A; order RF39; family UBA660; genus CAJOJO01. Next base: position 3,020 of record CAZXOH010000107.1, read on the forward strand.
ATTTCCTGCTTCTCCTGAATGGACTTTAATTGCTACTTTGCCAGTTAATTCTTTGTTTAATGCATGATATATTTTTACTAAATTATCTGAAGTTATTTCTTTCATAAAATACACTTTACTTTTCATTTTATTCATCCTTTCCAAATTTATTTTACAACAAAAGCAACGCTTTTTCATCTTTTTGTAAAATCTTCTTTCTCATATATATTCTTTTATTATTTTATTGGCATCTTCTTTAATTATTGTATATAATTCTATTCCACTTTATTAATTTTGATTTCTAGAACATTCATTTTTTATTTAACTAGCTTTCATAAATAGAAAAAAATCAAAAATTTTATTCTAGTTAGATAAATTGTAATTTGATTATTTTTTATATCTATTTTCTAGTTCCAATTGATTTTATTTTTTCTAAAGCTTTTTTAGGGA
>CAZXOH010000108.1:0-3423 GCA_964642345.1 uncultured Muribaculaceae bacterium
TATAATTATTGGTGCTAGAAGTTGGAGTAATAATTAATATTTAATTTTGAAAGTAAAAGAAACTCGTTTTAAAAATATTATTTACTTTTGGAATTTAGATAATATTTAACTCTATCAATTAAGATAGAGTTTTTTTTCGTTTTGTGCTATAATATATGCGAATGAGGTGATGGTATGTTTAAAAAATTAGATATTTTAGATGATAGTCATAAAGTATTAAGACAAGTAAGTAAAGAAGTTTCTTTTCCACTTTCTAATAATGATAAACAAATTATTAATGATATTATTAAACATCTTACCTATAGTCAAATTGAAAAATATGAAAAACAATATAATTTAAGACCTGGTATGGGACTTGCTTTTGTTCAATTAGGTATCTTAAAAAGAATTATTGTTATTGTTGATGAATATGAAAAAGGAAAATTTGATAATTATGTTGTTATTAATCCTAAAATAGTTAGTAATTCAGTTGAAATGGTTGCAGCTGAAGCAGGTGAAGGTTGTTTAAGTGTTAACAGAGATATTGAAGGTCATGTTCCAAGATATGCAAGAGTTACAGTTGAAGGTTATGATATTAACGGTAATAAAATAAGTATTAGAGCCAGAGAAGAATTGTCAATTGCTTTCCAACATGAAATTGATCATTTAAATGGGATTTTATTTTATGATAGAATTGATAAGAATAAACCTTTTTATACAGATGATGAAATTAGATTATTATAGGAGGCAACATGAAAAAATATATAATTAAATTAGTTTTACTAATTCTAGTAGCTTGTATTTGTTCAATTCTTATTTATTATAGTTTTAATTAGAAAAAGTAGAGTTTAGTCTCTACTTTTATTCTGCATCTAATTCTTCTTCATCTAAAATTGCTAAATCATCAATGTCATCATCATCATCATCAATTATTTCAGCATCATCATCATATAATTCTTCGGAAACTTCTTCTTCGATTGGTTCTTCATCAATTTCTTCTAAATCATCAATTTCATCTTCATCTTCTTCATCTAATTCTATTTTTATTGAATGATTATCTCTTATATCCCATTCATTGTTTTCTAATAAAACAAATCTTTTATCTAATGTTAAAGATGTATAATAGTCTCCTATTTTATCAGCATATTCACTATCAGTATACTCTAATAAATTACAGATTTCTCTGAATAAATTAGCAGTATTCATTGTTTTTTTTGTTTCTTTTAATAATTTATATGTCAAATCAGTATAAGATAATAATTCTAATTCTTCTTTACTCATTTCACTTAAATTCATAATATTTCCTCCTAAATATATTTTTTTACATAATTGTAGGTATATCTATTGCAATTAAAGATAACATTTCTTTTAATATATTATTAGTTAAACTAATTATATATAACCAATCGTTTTTATTTTCTTGATTATCACAATTTGCAATATGATTATTTTGATAGAAATTATTAGCGGATACGGCTAAATTATAAATATAGTCAGCTATATAACTAGGCATTCTTTCATCAAATGCTTTATTTATAGCTTCGTCAAATTCCAATATTTTTAATCTTAATTTTCTATCTACAACATTATATATATTATTTGATAAATTGTAAATAGTTTTTTCATTATTTATTATTTTATTAAATCTTAAATATGTATATAGGATATATGGCCCAGTTTTACCAACTACTTGAGAGAATTTTAAAACATCAAATATATAGTCCTTATCTCTTCCATTTTGTAAGTCAGCGAATTTAATTATAGCATTTACTATTTTATCAATATCAGAGTCTTTCATTTCCTTGTTTGTTTCTTTTAAGCTTAAGAATGTTTCTTTTACTAAGTTAAATAGTTCTTCTAGTTTTGGAGCATTACCAGCTCTTGTTTTAAATGGTTTACCATCTGTACCATTTATTGTACCATTATAAGCATGTTCTAAGGAATTATATGGAATAATTCCAGCTAAATCACTTACTCTAAACACTTGTTCAAAGTGCAAATTCTGTCTAAAGTCTGTTACATATATTATATGATCAGGATTAAATTTTTGTTTTCTTTCTAAAATAGTTGCTAAATCTGTTGAGTCATAAACATAAGCTCCATTACTTTTTTTAAACATCATAGGTGGCATTGGTTTATTATCTGTTTCTTTTTTTACGTTAACTATTAATGCCCCTTCACTTAATTCCAATAGATTTTTTTCTTTTAATATTTTTTCGGTATCAGGTAAATATTTATATGAATCACTTTCACCTTCCCACAAATCAAAGCTTACTCCTAGATAATTACAAATTGCTTTAGCATCTTCTATTGATACTTCTAATATTTTATCCCATATTATTTTATATTCTTTATTACCTTCTTGTAATTCTTTAGTTATGGTAGCGCATTTTTCTTTTATTTCTTCATTTTCTTTGCATATTCCACTTATTTCCGGATAAATTTTGTTTAAATAATCTATTGTTATTTCTTCTGTTTTTATGTTATCTCTTTTTATTCCATAAATTACTTGACCCATTTGTAATCCATAATCACCCAAATGAACATCTGCTATTACATTATGTCCTTTATATTTTATTATTCTTTTAATAGATTCGCCAATTATTGTAGGCCTTAAGTGTCCAATATGTAATGGCTTAGCGATGTTATAACCACCATAATCTATTACAAATGTTTCTTGTTTATCTGGTTTATTTAATCCAAATTTAGGACTATTATTCATTTTTTTTAATATTTCATTTATAAATTCATTACTTAGTGTTATGTTAATAAATCCAGGTTTACAAAATTCTACTTTATCAAAGTATTTACTAAATTTTTCTATTTCATTTATTTTTTTTACTACTTTTTCTCCTAATTCAATTGGATTCATATGATTTTCTTTTGCTATTTTAAAGATATCATCACATTGATAATCACATAGTTCTTTATTTGATTTTTTTATTGTTATTTTATTATTATATCCTAATTCTTTAAATTGTTTTTCAATAATATTTTCTAATATATTTGTAACCATTAAATCACCTCATATTCTACTTCATATATATATTTTTCCTTGTTTAATAAATATTCTATATTTATTTTATTACTTTCTAATATTTTTGTTATTATTTTTAATTTTAATTCAATTGTTCCTTCTTTTATATCAATGTATCCTTTTTCTTCTAATATATGTAATTTAATTTCATAATCATTATTTTTTCTTGTTATTATTAATTTTTCTTTATCTATTGTAGTAGTTATTCCATTATCACTATATATTATTTTATTATTATTAATTATTCCTAAACATTCATTATTTAAATTTTGATTAGAATTTTTTAGATTATACTTTATTTTTATTTTACTCATAATATCACTCATTACGTTTGTAATTATACCATATATTTTGTATTTTTAAATAGTTTTTAAGAAAAAAAAGAAATAACTTATTAAGTTATTTCA
>CAZXOH010000109.1:0-3402 GCA_964642345.1 uncultured Muribaculaceae bacterium
ACATTTAGTGATTCTACACATACTTTATCTGAAGAAGAAGTTATGAATTCATTTAATAAAATAATAGAAGAAGATGAAAAAACAGGTGCAAAATTAAGAAATAAGTAGTTTATGGGAGTAAAACTCCCTTTTAATATATAAAAAATGAAATGTTAAGTAAAATAAGTTAATATTCTATATTAAACAAAATTTATTTTGATTTTTACTTAAAATTATAATATAATTAAATTGAAGGGAATGATAAAATGTCGATAGTAGATGTAATTATAATATTAGCGATTTTAATGGGGGCTGTAGTTGGATTTAAAAGAGGATTAACAACTCAATTAGTTAGTACAATTGGAATAATATTGGTAATGGTTTTAGCATTTATATTAAAAAATCCTGTATCAAAATTTATGTATGAAAATTTACCTTTCTTTGATTTTGGAGGCTTATTAAAAGGATTACCAGTTTTAAATATAATTGTATATGAAATAATAGCATTTATATTAGTTCTTTCAGTTTTAGCAATTATTTTAAAACTATTATTAAAATTTACTAAAATATTTGAATTTTTATTAAAACTAACAGTAGTACTTAGTATTCCATCAAAAATAGGTGGGGCTATAGTTGGAATGATTGAAAATTTTATATTTGTATTTATTGTTTTATATATATTAAGTTTACCAATATTTGATTTTAGTATAAATTCAAAATACAAAAATAAAATATTAGAAAATACGCCTGTTTTATCTCAAGTAGTAGATAAAAGTATAAAAGTTATAAATGAATTTTCTGATTTAAAAGATAAATATGAAAATGAAGAAAATTCAAATGAATTTAATAAAGAAACATTAGATTTATTTCTAAAATATGATGTAATTGATGTAAATTCGGTTGAAACATTAGTAAAAAAAGATAAATTAAAAATTGAAAATGTAGATGAAATTATCAAAAAATATAAGGAGGTTTAATTATGGCATTAATATATAGCAATAATAACAATTTTAGAGAATTAATTAATGATGAATTTGTAATAGTAGACTTTTTTGCAACTTGGTGTGGTCCTTGTAGAATGTTAGGAACAATATTAGAAGAAATAAAAGATAATTATAAAATAGTAAAAGTAGATGTTGATGAATGTAGTGAAATAGCTAAAGAATATGGTATTATGTCAGTACCAACATTAATAAAATTTAAAAATGGAAAAGAAGTAGAAAAAAATATTGGTTTTTTACCTAAAGAACAATTAATAGAATGGATAGAAAAATAAACATATATTTTATAAAATATGTTTTTTTTAAACATTAATGGGAAGAATATCCCTTTTTTTTATTTTCTTCTTGCTAGTATTTAAATTATTATAGTCATGATTTAAATACAAATCTTTAAAAGTATCAAGAGAAAGTATTAAAATTTCAATTTATTTTTCATTTTTCTTGTATTTAAGCATATAATTTATTGTAAGAAAGGAATGAATATATATGGAAACACTTAAAGTATCTAGTAAATCAAATCCTAATTCAGTAGCAGGAGCATTAGCCAATGTTTTTAGGGAAAAAGGAACTGCGGAAATTCAAGCAATAGGCGCAGGAGCATTAAACCAAGCAATAAAAGCAATCGCAATTGCTCGTGGTTTCGTCGCACCTAGTGGTAAGAATTTAGTTTGTATACCTGCATTCACTGATATAGTAATTGATGGAGATGAAAGAACTGCAATAAAATTAATTATTGAAGCAATATAAAAAGTTTACAATTTGTAAACTTTTTCGTTTGTATTTAAAGGAATATTAATATTATAAGTTTTCATTAGTTCTTTAATTTTATTAATTTCTTCAGAGATGTAATTTAAATAATTTGTATCTTTTTTATATAAATCATAAATAAATTCTAATGGATAATAGAACGAAATGAATTTGTCTGGATGAATAATTTCTTTTGTTTGCCATTCATCATCATAAATACTATATCTTATTGGTAACTTGGTATTTGTAAAAAGAAAACAATTGATTTTTTTAGTTTTGATAGCATAATTGGATATTACTTCAATGCCTATATTATTTGGATTATGTTTAAATAAGTTAAAAGCACTATTTTGATAATTAGTATTTTTAGTTAAACTTATATAATACTTTCCATTATTGCCAATGCCAGCATCTTTATAAATTCCATTTTTTTGTAAATTATATGATGACATAATACCATTTTTAAAAATACTTTCAATTGTATCTAAATTAAATTCTGTAAAATGAATAAATGTATTTTTCATAAAATCAACCTCTTTGAGTGCATATTATAAAATTTTTTTGCCTATATGTCAAATTTGTATTATAATTAATTTGGTGATGAAAATGGATCAAAATTTAAGAAGAACAATAATATTGGAAAATTATCAAAATCCTAAAAATAAAGGATTAATAAATGATGAAAATTATATATTAGTAAATACTAATAATGAATCTTGTATAGATGAAATAAATTTAATGGTAAAAATAGAAAATGGAATAATTGTAGATGCTAAATTCGATGGTGAAGCATGTGCTATATGTACTAGTTCAACATCAATAATGATAGAAACAATAATAGGAAAAACTTTAGAAGAAGCAAAAGAAATATATACAAATTTTGTAAAAATGTTAGATGAAAAAGAATATAATGCTGAAATATTAGAAAATGCAATTGTATATGATGATATATATAAACAACCAAATAGAAAAAAATGTGCCTTGCTTCCTTGGTGGGGTTTAGAAAAAGTAGTAAAAAAAATTGAAAAAAAATAAAAGCTTACTTTGTGTAAACTTTTTCTGTTATTAATGGTATATCTATATTGTATATTTCCATTAATTCTTTAATTTTATTAATTTTTTTAATTATTGAATCTAAATATTCATTGTCATCTTTAAAGGCATTAAAAATATAATCCAATGGATAATATAATTCAATAAATTGATCTGGAGTAATAATTTCTTTTGTTTGCCATTCATCATTATAAGGACTATATCTAATAGGTATTATAGTATTAGTAAAAATTGCAGTATTTTGTGGTTTAGCTTTAATTGGCTCTTTATTTAATTTTACTTTAATTCCAATAAAACCATTACTTTTTATTAGAGTATTATAAATACATTTATTTTGATTTGTTTTTTTAGTTAAACTGATGTAATATTTACCATTACTTCCTGTTCCTACATTTTTGATAATACCACTTTTAATTAAATTATGTTTCGACATAATTCCGTTTTTAAAAACATTTTCAATTGTTTCAATATTAAATTTAGTAAAATGAATATATATATTATCCATAAAACACATCCCCCTTTAAAATTGAAATATATTATATACAAGTTAAAATTATTTGTCAAATTGGTGAGTTCTTAAAGTAAAAGCACGCGATGAAGCCAATAAATTAAAGTCTTAAGT
>CAZXOH010000110.1:0-3373 GCA_964642345.1 uncultured Muribaculaceae bacterium
TTTATTAAATTTTCAATATCATATTCCATATAATCACCAAAAAAATTATAACATAGAAAGAAAATAAAATAAAATAATGATAAATTATCATATTTTTGGAAAAACTTCCTCATGTATTAAGTCTAGCATACAAACATATGTTTGTAAATATTTTTTTAAAAATTTTTAATTAAATTATGAATTTTTAATTAAATTTATTAAAAATGTATTATTAAAACTTAATTAATGTTATAATTAGGAAGAAATAATTTGAGTAAAGAGCAATTACTTACGAGGAGGAGATTAGTATGAAAAAAATTAAAAAGTTGTTTGGAGGAATTGATTTAACGTGGACTAAATTAATAATATTTGCTGTTATAGCGGGATTATACACTGCGCTTATGGCATTAATTCCAATTTTACAAGGTACTTCATTTCATGATATTACTGTAACGTTTGAAGTGTGGATTTTGTTTGGAATCATTATTATTATGAATAGTAAATCTTCTATGGATTCTGCGCTAAAATGTTTTGTGTTCTTTTTAATTAGTCAGCCACTTGTATACTTAGTTCAAGTTCTATTTAATGATTTAGGTTTTGGAATATTTATTTATTATAAATATTGGTTTATATGGACTATTATAACAATTCCAATGGGATTTATAGGATATTATCTGAAAAATGATAAATGGTGGGGAATATTAATATTGATTCCAATGATTTTATTTTTGGGATTTGGTTCGTATTATGAATATTTGAGAGATACATTATTTAATTTTCCGTTCCATTTAATAACTGTTTTATTTTGTTTGATTACAATGTTACTATATCCACTATGTATATTTAATGATAAAAAAAATAAAATAATTTCATTTGTGATAAGTATCTTAATTGTTGCTATTTTAACAATAATGGCATTTACTAATAAAAAAGTATATAATACTTTTCTTCTAACAAGTGATAATTCAGAAAATATTTCATTTAATGATAAATACGATGTATATTTAGAAGAAGATTTGGGTGAAGTACACATAAAATATTATGAGGATAGTGATATTTATGTATTGGAAGGCAGTTTTATAAAAGCTGGTAAAACAAATTTAATTTTAGTAGATGAAAATGGAAGTAAAATAGTTTTTGAACTTATTGTTGGAGATAACACTACAGAATTAAATAGAATAATTTCGTTGGTTAATAATATTAATGAATAAAATGTAAAAAATAATTTTAAAGTAATGAGTTATAATTTATAATTGATTTGTTTTAAATTAATATATTTTTTGATATTAAATTTTTTGATGGTTAGGTTGCGGACATAGTCTGCCGTATGATATAATGTTGATGTATGAATATCAACTGGCAATATTTAAGAATAGATGGTGAATTTATGAATAACAATGTATACGAACAATTAGTTGAATTTAAAAAACAATATCCAATGACTATTTCTTGGAGATTAAAAAAACATGCCAAAATTATTGAAATGCATTTAAATCCTGGAGAGATTGTTAAATATTCTTTTGCTGCTCAAAAAAATAATAATCCCTTTGATATAATAACAACATATGCAGTAGTGTTAACTAATAAAAGAATACTGCTTGCCTCAAAAAGAGTATTGTTTGGATATTTTTTTACAGCTATAACTCCTGATTTATTTAATGATTTGAAAGTTGAAATGGGGTTAATTTGGGGTAAAGTTATAATTGATACAGTTAAAGAAGAAGTGGTTTTATCAAATATTCAAAGGGAAGCTTTAGATGATATTGAAACAAAAGTAACTGAATATATGATGGAAGAAAAGCAAAAATATATATGTGATACTAATTAAGAGATGGTGAATTTATGAAAAATTTATTAACAGGAATTAGACCAACTGGAAATATGCATATTGGTCATTATTTTGGAACAATTAAAAATTGGGTGGAATTACAAGATAAATATAATTCATATTTTGAAATAGCTGATGTTCAAGCATTAACAGATAATTTTGATAATCCGGATAAAGTTCACGAAAACGTAAGAAAATTAGTAATTGATTTACTTTCTGTTGGGATAGATCCGAATAAATCTGTCATATTTATTCAATCACAAATACCTGAAATAGCAGAATTAACTGTTTTTTATTCAAACTTAGTAACAATGGCTAGACTTTATCGTAATCCAACTGTAAAAACAGAAATTGCCCAAAAAAAAATATTATTTGGTAATGATGGTGAAAGTGTAACATACGGATTCGTTGGTTATCCTGTTAGTCAAGCGGCTGATATTACTGCTTTTAATGGTGAAGTAATACCTGTTGGTGAAGATCAACTTCCTTTAATAGAACAATGTAAAGAAATTGTAAGAAAATTCAACAATATCTATGGAAAAACACTTAATGAACCTGTTCCTGTAATTGGTGAACATAAACGAATTAAAGGTTTAGATGGAAATGAAAAGATGGGTAAAAGTTTAGGAAATGCAATATACCTTGCTGATAGTGAAAATGAAATTAGCAAAAAAGTAATGGGAGCTGTTACCGATTCAAATAAGCTCAGAAAAGATGATCCTGCAAATCCAGATGTTTGTATGGTGTATTATTATCATAAATTGTTTGGAAACAATAATATAGAAAATATATGCGAAGAATGTAAAAGTGGAAAACGAGGATGTGTTTTTTGTAAAAAAGAGTTAATTGCAACTATTAATAATGCTTTGACCGGTTATAGAGAAAAAAAGGCTTTTTATGAAAGTCATCCTGAGGAAGTTGATAGAATATTAAAAAATGGGTGTGCTAAAGCTAAAAAAATATCTGAGGAAACAATTAAAAGAGTAAAAAAAAGTATGAAAATCAACTATTTTGAATAATAAAATTTGAGAATAAAAACGAAAGGGGTGGGATAAATATGGAAAAATTAGTTATTTTAAATTCCGAAAATACTGAAACTAATGTTAACGTAATACGCTATTTTAAATATGGAAATGATTATTTTTTGATTTTTTCTTATGATGAAATAGATGAAAGTGGCAAACAAAAATTATATATAGTTCAAATTTTAGATGAGTTGGGCGAAAAGGTTGCTAGAAATATTAACGACTTAGATGAGTGGAATAATATTCAAATAATGATAAAAGAATCCATAAAGCAAATTAAAAAAGGTAATGATGATAATATTGAAAAACTTAATTTTAGTGAATTAAACAATATTAAAATAGAAGAACCACGTGAATTTAAAGTTGACCCTAAGTTAGTTAAAATATTAAATATGGGGGTAGTTGACGATGAATTGAAAGGGGAAAATGAAATAATGGATGTAACACCAATAAATGAAACAAAAGATAATAAAGCAGAAGTATCTGGAAATGAAACAAATACTATTGATAAAGTTGAGCATATTGATAATATTGAAAATAC
>CAZXOH010000111.1:0-3214 GCA_964642345.1 uncultured Muribaculaceae bacterium
CAAGAATGTATGAAGCAGAACAAAAAGGTTTAGTTAATGGTCTAAAACAAGGAATAACTCAAGGAATTGAAAAAACAGCAACCAATTTTAAAAATTTGGGTATAGATATAGAAACAATATCAAAAGCAACCGGTTTATCAAAAGAACAAATAGAAAAATTATAAACTTCATTTAATGAAGTTTTTTGTTAAATTTACATTTCAAACAAAAATAGACTTTTTATCAAAAATTTGATACAATTTTACTGGTGATAAATGTGAGATTAAAATATGTAAAAGGTGCAACCGAAAAAATAGAAAAATCTCCTTATTTGATTTTAAATCCAAGTGACTTTAAAGGAAAATATAATGAACTATTTAATAATAATAATCCAATATATATAGAAATAGGTATGGGTAAAGGAACATTTATTTATGAAAATGCCTTAAAATATCCTTATATTAATTTTATTGGAATTGAGAAATATGATAGTGTAATGGTAAGAGCAATTGAAAAAGTAGAAAATGAAGAAATAAAAAATTTAAAATTTATTAGAATTGACGCTAGAAAAATAGAAGAAATATTTAATAAAGAAATAGACAGAATTTATTTAAACTTTTCAGATCCTTGGCCAAAATCAAGACATGAGAAAAGAAGATTAAGTAGTTCTAACTTTTTAGAAAAATATGATAATATATTTAAAAAAGAAAAAAGAATTATTATGAAAACTGATAATCGAAAACTATTTGAATTTTCTGTTATATCTTTTACAAACTATGGTTATAAAATAAATGATATTTCATTGGATTTACATAATGATGATATAAAAAATAATATTGAAACAGAATATGAAAAAAAATTCTCATCAATGGGGTATCCTATTTATAAAATAGATGTATCTAAATAGGTAGACATTTGTTGTACATTCATTTAGAAAAAAAGTAGTCTAAATTTAATATTTTTGATATAATTAGAATAAGAGTGGTGATATATGAAAAAAATAACTATTCTATTTATGTTATTACTACTTACGGGATGCACGGTAGTAAGAATAGATACAAAAAGTATCGATAACATTACAGACGTAATTTTATCTAAAGAAAATACTATTTTTAATAGAATTGGAAAAGGATATAAATATTATATTCCTAGAGGTGTATCTTATATTGATACAGTTGAATTAAACGATAAATTATATTCAAATGGGGTATATTATTATTTATATATTGATGCAGTAAGTTATTATTATAAAACAAAAACTGAATATGAAGAAAATAACAAATTATATTATTCAAAAAAAATAACTGGTGCAAAAGAAGGCTATTTAGAAATAACTAAAGAAGAAAATGAATATTATATAGTATTTGTTTATAATTATGCTAAAATAGAAGCAAAAGTAAATAAAGATAAAATAGAAGAAGTAGTATTAAATGCAAGTTATATTTTATCTACTGTACAATTTAATGATAATATAGTTGAACTAATGTTAGATAATGATTATTTTACAAATAAAGAAGAACAATATGATGTTTTTAGTAAAAAAAATGAAAATAACAATTTCTTAGTAGATGAAGAAGAAAATTAGAGGTGAAAATATGAAACTATTTGATAAAGTAAAAAATCTATTTACAGAAGAAGTAGAAGAAGAACCAGTAGTAAAAAAAGAGGTAAGACATATTGAGGTAGCACCACCTACTAGGGTTGAAAGAAAACCTGAAATAGTTGAGGAAAAAGATGAAGTTAAAGAAGAAAAATTTGTATTTTTTTCAGATGATGATTTCAAAGACTTAGAAAAACCGAAACCTAAAAAAGAAGAAGTAAAAGTTGAAATAAAAAAAGAAGAACCTAAACCATATCGTGGTGCGACATTTACTCAAGTTGTCGAAGAAAAAAAACCATTTAAACCTTCACCAATTATTTCACCTGTTTATGGTGTTTTAGACAAAAATTATTCAAAAGATGAAGTAGTGACTAAAAAAGTTACACGCTCATATTCTTATGATAATAGAAAATTATCAGTAGATGATATTAGAAACAAAGCATATGGAACAGTAGAAGATGAAATTAAAGATGAATTATTAGGAAATATTCAATTTGAAACAAAGGAAGAACCAATAGTTAATGATATTGATATATTCCAAGAACTAGAAAAATATGAAGAATTGGATAAATTAGAAAAAAAAGTAAATGATAATAAAGAAAATAATATTGATGATTTATTTGATGAATTAGATAATAAAAAAGTAGAAATTCTTGACGAACTCGATAATAAAAAAGATGAAATATTAGATGAATTATCTAGCAAGAAAGATGACATAATAAATGATGATTTAGATGATGATACTTTAGAATTATCAAAACAATTAGAAACACAAAGAAGAAAATTAGATGAATTAAATGATTTTATAGAAGATACAGAAGAACCAGAAGAATTAGATTTTGAATTAGAAGAAAAAAAATCTGATGAATTAAATGAAAGTGAATTATTTGATTTAATTGATTCAATGTATGAAAAAAAGGATGATGAATAATGAATGAAGTTTTTCCTATCATATTATATATATTAGGGAGTATATTATTAGTAGTACTTATTATTTTAGTTATTAAAATAATGATTACATTAAATAAAGTTGATAAAGCAATTGATGACTATAATGATAAATCAAATAAACTTAATGGTTTATTTGATATTATAGATAGTACAACAGATACTATATCTTCACTAGGTGATAAAGTTATTAGTTCTATTATTAGTGGAATAACAACTTTAATTACTAGGAAAAGAAAAAAGGAGGAAAAAGAAGATGAGTAAGAAAAAAGGATTAGGTAAATTATTTGCTGGAGTTGCTATTGGAGCAGGACTTGGAGTTTTATTCGCACCTAAGAAAGGTTCTGAAACAAGAAAAGATTTAATGAATAAATTAGATGAATTAAAATTAAAAGCTAAAGATATTGACGTTGATGAAGTAAGAGATAATATTGATGAAAAAATAGAAAATATTAAGGTTGAATTAGCTGATTTAGATAAAGAAAAAGTATTAAAAATTGCTAAAAAGAAAGCTAGTCAAATTAGAGATATGGCTGAAGAATTAGTTGACTATGCTGTAGAAAAAGGAACTCCAGTTTTAGAAAAAGCTGCAACAGCTGCAAGAAATAAGGCAATTGATGTTACTAAAGAAATTCTAGATAAATTAGAAAATGAAAAATAGTCTATACTAAAGTATAGATTTTTTTG
>CAZXOH010000112.1:0-3207 GCA_964642345.1 uncultured Muribaculaceae bacterium
CTTTTATACTTGTACGTTTATATATTTCATCTTATTATTCTAAACTTCATATTTACACACATATTACATTTAAAAAATAATATTAAAAAAGCGTGTTTTTAATTTGAGAATTCACATTTTTTTATTGTCATCCCTCAATTACATATATGTGTTTTTTCGTGTTTTTAACTTAAGACTTTAATTTATTGGCTTCATCGCGTGCTTTTACTTTAAGAACTCACCTATTTATAGTTTTATTTACATTTTTTTAAAAAAATATTGATTCTATATAGAATCAATATTAATTTTAACTTTTTTTTCACCCTTATTATATGAAGCAGCTTGAACAATAGTCCTGATAGCACTTGCATTCATTCCTTTTTTTCCAATTAAAGTTCCCATTTCATCACTATTTACTAATATTTCAATAGTAATGAATTCTTCATCTTCATATGATTTAACAGTTACTGATTCAGGGTCTTTCACAATATTTTTAACTAAATATTCAGTAAGTTCAACTAAATTCATAATTATTTACCTTCTTTTTTAGTCATTTTTGATTCATGAAATTTTTTCATAATTCCTTGTTTACTAAATAAATCTCTAACTGTATCTGTTGGGATAGCACCATTATTTAACCATTTAAGAGCGATTTCTTCATTAATTTTTATTTCAGCAGGTTCCATTATTGGATTATAAGTTCCTATCAATTCAATATCTTTTCCATCTCTTTTCACTCTTGAATCTGCTGCTACTATACGATAAAATGGTCTTTTTTTAGCTCCCATTCTTTTAAGTCTTAATTTAACTGCCATAGTTTCCCTCCATTCATTGTATTAATGATACCATAACATTACATTGGTGTCAACCTTTTTTGATTAACAACTTAATCTTTTTATTATCATTTTTTAATGGCTGTATATTTTGTTTAATATTTTAAAACATTTAAAATTAATCTTTTACACAAAAAAGAAGATTCTTTTATCTTCTTTCATTTAAATATTTTTTTGAACTAATTAAACCCAAAGTTGAAATAAATATTAGAAATTCATATATTAAAATATTATCTCCAGTATTTGGATTTTCAATTTCATTAGTTAATTCAGTATTTTCTTGTTCTTTTATAATAAAATTTGATGATGCTACAACACCAGTTGTATAAGTAATTTTTATATTATAAGTGCCGATTTCTAATGTTTCTAAGTATTTTTTTAAAAGAGTTATAATAGTGCTTCCTTCTTTACTAGTATAATTGTTTTTATCAAGTTCTTCATCATTAATATATACTTTATCAAATAGGCTATAATCACCATCTACTTTAAAAACTAAATCTTCTCCTTGATAAATAGCATCTATTCCACTTGTAAATGTATAATTAATTGGTTCAAATGAAACAGCAATATTAGCGATTCCATCTGTAGGTAAAGTAAAGCTATTATCTATAACTTCTAATTCATCATTTCCAGACATTACTGTTAATGTTTTAACTTCATATCCTCTATCAGGTAAATTACTAATATGGACAACATTATTATCATCAACTTCATATTCAATTTTTCCATTACCATTAACTGAAGTATTTATTTTCATTAATTGATATGGATTATTTTGTGTTCCATCACCAGTTTTTATTTGTGAATCACTTTTTAGTACTACAACAGGTCTAATAGAATTCCATGCATCAAATTCATTATTGTCATATGTACCAAATTCATATAATTTAGCTTTGCTTAATGTACCATCTGTCCAAATTACACGTCCGTGCCAAGTATCTTTCGGATAAGCATCATAATAAACATAGTGTCTTGAGCCTAACCAATAAGTTGCTTCAGTTCCATCATTTGTTGTAGCAACTAACGTACCAAAGGCATCATTTACTGCATTAATATCATCAGTATATCCTTCATCTCCTCTATAATTATATACATCATTTAATCTACCAGCTTGATTACTGTATCCAAGAATTCTAGCATCACTTGCATAATTAGTGTTTATATATTGTTTAGCGATTTGATTCAATATATTAACATAATAAACATAGCCATAAAATCCTTTAATATGTACAGTAGCACTTGAAACATTTACAGATACTATTTCAATGCTATCATCGTCGTTGATTTTAATTACTCTCCATAAATCGAGCTCACTAGGATTAATGCTTTGATTACTTGCATAATATGTTAAGGAACTTGATATTTCATAATTTTCACTTGTTGCCTTATAACTGATATAATCTCCTACATTAATGTCATTCATCGTTGCTGCATTGACACTTATAGTTTCGAACAAAAACAATACAATAAATATAAATATTTTGTTATATAAACTTTTCATAACAAAACTCCCTCCTCTACGCCTAATATATCATTTATAATTGTAAATGTCAAATTATGATTTTTATTTTGTAGTTTAATTCTATAATAACATTCAAAAAAAACACTTACGTGTTTTCTATATAATTTTCATTAATATTTTTATCTATTTCATCTAATGTTTCTTCTGTTACATCATCTTCAATATCATCCCATGGTTCTTCTTCTTCCTCAACGCTTATTTTTACTTTGGTTTCTCCTATGATTTCTACGCCTAATTCTTTTTCAATTTCAAAGTTTATGTTTCCATTATCTATATCTACTTTAACACAATTTGGCTGTTTCAATGTTCTAACTATTATATCGGTATCACTCGTTAAATCTGCATTTTCTTTTAATTTTACATTAAATAAATCATTATATGTTACTTTTTTATTTACGACCATTGTTTTAGAATCATTATCATAAGAATACCAAATATTTACATCATAAGAACCATCAACACCTATTTTTTCACCAGACTTATATCCTTTAAATTTGTGATTTATTACCCAACAGCCCAATACTGTTGTTGGTATATTTTCAGTTGTTATTGAATAACTATTTTTAAAATGTTTTTTTCCTTTTCCAATAATAGCCTTGGTTACAATTTCTTTAAATGAAGACATATAATCACCTCTACATTAATTTATGCTATTGAGGATAAAAGTATACAAAAAAGAAGAAAACTATCTTCTTTTATTCAAATATTTTTTTGAACTAACAAAACCTAAAGTTGAAATGAATGTTAGAAATCCATATATTAAAATATTATCACCAGTATTTGGATTTTCAATGTTAGTTTTTTCAATATTTTCTTCTGTTTTTTTATCTATAATTGAACTATCATTAGATAATTCCTTTTTATCAATTATAT
>CAZXOH010000113.1:0-3166 GCA_964642345.1 uncultured Muribaculaceae bacterium
AAATCAGTATGAAATATCAAAGAAAAATAATGTTATAAGAAACCAAGAATTATTTAAGAATAACATTAGAGCTAAAGGCGTGCCGATGAAATGTTGCTTATGTGGTTGCGAAATTGAAGATATTTTGGAAGCTGCTCATTTATGGGGAGTGTCAGAAATAAATAGTCTGTCTGCGACTAATGTCAATACTATAATGCGATTACCATATATGCAAGAATTAATAGATGAAACTAATCCACATAAAGGGGAAATATTTTACAAAAAGTATATAATGGCTAACTCGGGAGATAATGGAGTTTGGCTTTGCAGTAATCATCATGGATTATTTGATAGACACCATTATTGTTTTGATTCGGAAGATGGTAAAATTATTCTCTACTTAAATACAGAAGAAGTGATTAAAAAGTTTTTGATAGATACCGTAAGCAATGATAAGATACCAAAAGATATGCTAACAGAAAGAACAAAGAAGTTCCTTGCACAAAGGAAGCAAGTATATGAAAATAAAAATTCGAAAGTGGACTATTACAAAACAAATTTTGTTTCACAATATTTGAGCGTTGCAGAATTAAAAGAACAATATCAAATATGAATAGAAAAAATGCTTGAAAAACCAAAAAAGGAAGAAACAAATTCTAATCTAGCAATAATTGGCAGATATATTTTAAATGCATCTGTATTTGATGAAATTGAATTATTAGATGAACCTGACTTTACTAAAGCGATACAATAATTTAAAAGAACTAAAATTTGCAATAGCTATAGACAATGATAGATATGACTGTGGTTCAAAATTAGGACTTGTCAAAGCTAACATTGCCTTAGTATTAAAGGATAAAGAAATTTCAGAAAAATTAAAAAATATTTAAAAAATATGATTAAGAATATGGAAAAATAAAATGGACGTTTCAGTGATGATAGAAAATATAAAATTTAATTAAAGAGGTGCAATAATGGCAATAGAAACATTTAAGCCGATAAATCAAACAATAAGTGAGATATTTTCATGTGATGGAATATATAAAATCCCGAACTATCAAAGACAATATAGTTGGACAAATGACCAATTAGATGCTCTATGGGATGATTTATATGAAGCATATCAAAATAAGAGTGAGGAAAATGACTGTTATTTTCTTGGATCAATAGTAGTTGTTAATAATGGAAAGGGATATTATGAATTAATTGATGGACAACAACGAATAACAACATTAATGATTTTAATGAATGTATTAATAAAAGATTTTCCAGAAATCAATAAAAATAATGATGAAATATTTGTTGCTGATAAGGAAAAAATACAAAATTGTATAATGTTTCAAGGAAGAAAAAATCGTTTACAATTACAAACAGATCCTAAGTATGATTCTTTATTTAATGATATTATAATTAATTGTGATACATTTGCGGATTTAGAAGAGCCAACAAAGAGAGAATTAAATTGTGATGATCCTCAATATAAATACATAAATTCTGCAGTCTTCTTTTATAATAAACTATCAGAATTAAAAGCGGATGATTTGGATAATTTTATTAATTATATTTTCTATTCAACTAATATTATTAAAATTGAATGTACAAATCAATCATTTGCAATTAAATTGTTTCAAGTATTAAATGATAGAGGATTAGATTTATCTCCAGCAGATATTGTTAAATCATATATAATAGGAAAATATGAGCAAGATGATGAAACAGGGAAACAAATATTTAATAATAATTGGAAAAACATTGAAGATATGTCAAAACAATATGGATTTAAAATAGATGATTTTATTGTATTTTATGAATATTATAAATTGAAATCAAATCCAAAGAAGCAAGTTGTCGATGAATTAAGGGATATAATAAGTAAATCTGATGTATATGCACTAGTAAAAGAATTACATAGTTTTTCAAAAGCGTTAAAGGAAGTATATGACTCAAAAGATCCATACATTTTAAGTTTAAGATATATTCCTTGGAGAGCATACGTAATGACAGCACTTACAAGTGCTTATGCTGTAGATTATCCGAAAAAAGAAGAATTGTTTAAAGAAATAAGAAGATTTTTCTATATAAGTTTAATTGCAGGATGTACACTAAACCAAATAAAACAAACTTCATTTAAGTTAATAGAATCAATAGTTAATGGTAATAGCATAGAAGATATAGTAGGAGATTTAAATAAATTAATAATTTCAAGAAGATTAATTGCAAAAACATATGATGCTTTGAATAGTGATGTATATAATGAAAAGTTTTTGAAACCATTAATGTTATCATTAGAATATGAAAATAGAGAAATAACAAATAATTCTTTTTATGCATTAGATGGAAAATTACATATGGATCATATATTACCAAGAGCATATAAACAAAAAGATGAATGGGGGTATATAGAAGATGAAGAGATAGTAAATGAGATTAATGGATTAGGAAATATGGCATTACTACAAGATATAAAAAATGAAGAAGCACTAAATTGCGGATTTGATGAAAAGATAAGGATATACAAAGGATTAGATGATAAAGGAAATAACAAAACGGGAATAACATCGTTTGAATATACAAGAAAAATAATAGAAGCTTATGATGCTGGTAATAATGTATGGAATATAGAACAAATTAAAGCAAGAAAGAATATGCTAATTGAAGAAATTGAGAAAATGCTAAATATATCTGAAAATGATATTAACTTAAAACTGACTAAAGAGGTAAATGAAAAAAATGGAAAATCTAAATGGGTATATAAAGATGTTTATTATGATAATGCAAAATTGGTAAGAGCATTAATTCATGATTATATAATTGATAAAAACATAAATGATTTTGAAAGTATTCCTGAAGAAATACGAAATTTTAAAATGTATTCACATGAGCTAATAGCAATAGAAAGCAATGAATGGATTCAAAAAAATTATTCATATAAAAAAATAAATGTAAATAACATGGAGTTGTATATAAGAAATATTTGTAAAAAGAATAATACAAATGCATTTATCGAAGTATTGAGAAAATACTATAATTTTGAATTAAAAACAATAGAATGATAAAAGTCATTTGCCACCTTTGTAAAAATGGTAATTTTTGCAAGAGAGAAATAAATACTAAATTGTTTTATGACTAAACCGAAGCGGAATCGTATCTGATTCCGCTTTCCCTATACCCAAACTTCCCCCTCAAA
>CAZXOH010000114.1:0-3152 GCA_964642345.1 uncultured Muribaculaceae bacterium
ATTCCTAAAAAAATAATTGACAAACTCTTAATAAATTACTATAATTGATTTAAATACTTTGAACAAGAGGAGTAATATTAAATTTATTTAAAGAGAGTTAATATTAGGTGTGAATTAACAATAAATTAATATGAAGGTAGCTTGGGAGTTAAATATCTGAAATATAGTAAGTTATTTCGTTTAATATGCGTTAAATATTTTGAGGTAGAATTAATCTACAAATTAAGGTGGTATCACGTAAATCACGTCCTTATAGGATGTGATTTTTTGTTTAGGAGAAAATATTATGAAAAAAGAAATGAAATTATTTAATAATTATGTTAAACAATTTGATCTTAAGAATAAACATATAATGGGAAAATTTCATCATAGTTATAGAGTAATGGAACTTGCTACAGAAATAGCTAAATCATTAGAATTAAATGAAAAAGATATTTATATTGCATCTTTAGCAGGATTACTTCATGATATTGGAAGATTTAATCAAATGAAAAACTATAATACATTCAAAGATGAAAAATCAATAGACCATGGTGATGAAGGCTATCTGGTATTGAAAAAAATAATTGGTGAATTTACAAAAGATGAAGAAATAAAAAAAATAATTTTATGTTCAACTAAATATCATAATAAATATGAATTAAAAGAATTAGATAAAAGAACAATGTTATTTTGTAAAATTGTTAGGGATGCTGATAAATTAGACATAATGAAAGAACAATGTAATAGTATTACTGAAAAAGAAATAATATTAAAAAGTGAATTATTAAATGATGTGTATAATAAAAAAATGTGTAAAAATGAATATTGTAATAATGAAGTTGATTATATAATAAGAATGCTAGATTGGATATTTGATTTAAATTATAAATATTCATTTAATTATTTAGTTCAAAATAAAATAATTGATAATAAATTTAATTTATTAGAAATGTATGGAGAAACAAAAGAAATAAAAAAATTAAAAAAATTTATATATAGTGAAATAGAAAAGAGATGTTAAAATGTTAGAAAAAAAATATAATTTTAAAAATGTTGAAAAAGAAAAATATGATAATTGGAAAGAAAAAGGATATTTTAATGCTGGAAATTTATCTAAAAAACCATATTGTATTGTAATACCACCTCCAAATGTAACAGGAAAATTACATTTAGGACATGCTTATGATGTAGCAATTCAAGATGTTATTATAAGATATAAAAGAATGATGGGATTTGATACATTATGGTTACCAGGTATGGATCATGCTGCTATTGCAACAGAAGCAAAAGTTGTAAAAAAATTAAAAGGACAAGGTATTGATAAATATGAATATGGAAGAGAAAAATTTCTAGAAGCTTGTTGGGATTGGACTAGAGAATATAGTGAATCAATAAGAAATCAATGGAAATCTTTAGGAGTATCAGTTGACTATACAAGAGAAAGATTTACTTTAGATGAAGGATTAAATCAAGCTGTAACTAAAGTTTTTGTTGATTACTACAATAAAGGCTTAATCTATAGAGGTGAAAGAATAATAAATTGGGATCCTCAAGCTCAAACAGCTTTATCAAATGAAGAAGTAATTTATAAAGATGTAGAAGGAGCATTTTATCATTTAAAATATATAATAGAAGGATCAAATGATTATCTTGATGTAGCAACTACAAGACCAGAAACATTATTCGGTGATACTGCTGTAGCTGTTAATCCAAGTGATGAAAGATATAAAGATTTAATTGGTAAAAAAGTAATTTTACCAATAGTTAATAAATTAATTCCTATTATTGGTGATATTCATGCAGATCCCGAATTTGGTACAGGTGTAGTTAAGATAACACCAGCTCATGATCCTAATGATTTTGAAGTAGGTAATAGACATAATTTAGAAAGAATAATTGTCATGAATCCTGATGCTACTATGAATGAAAATGCTTTTAAATATCAAGGAATGACTAGAGAAGAATGTCGTGAAAAATTACTAGATGATTTAAAAGAACAAGGATTATTACTTAATATAGAACCAATGACTCATTCAGTTGGACATTCTGAAAGAACAGGAGTAATGGTAGAACCTTATTTATCAAAACAATGGTTTGTAAAAATGCGTCCACTTGCTGATCACGTATTAGAAAATCAAAATAACAAAGAAACAAAAGTTAATTTTGTTCCTGAAAGATATGAAAAAACAATGAATCATTGGATGGAAATAACATATGATTGGTGTATATCAAGACAATTATGGTGGGGACACAGAATTCCAGCTTGGTATAAAGATGATGAAATTTATGTTGGAATGGAAGCCCCTAAAGAAGAAGGCTGGATTCAAGATAATGATGTATTAGATACTTGGTTCAGTTCTGCTTTATGGCCTTTTTCAACACTTGGTTGGCCTAATGAAACAGAAGATATGAAAAGATATTTTCCAAATGATTGTTTAGTAACTGGATATGATATTATTCCATTTTGGGTAAATCGTATGACTTTCCAATCTTTAGAACTTAATAATGTTAGACCATTTAAAGATTGTGTAATTCATGGATTAATAAGAGATAAAGAAGGAAGAAAAATGTCTAAATCTTTAGGTAATGGTATTGATCCATTTGATATGATTGATAAATATGGTTGTGATGCTTTAAGATATTATTTATGTACTGATTGTGCTTTAGGAACAGATTTAAGATTTGATGAAACTAAAATGGCTAGTACTTGGAATTATATAAATAAAATATGGAATGCTTCTAGATTTGTTTTAATGAATATTGATGCGTTGAAGGAATATGATTTTACTAATTTGAGTAAAATTGATAAATGGATTTTAACAAAATATGAAAATTTAGTTAAATCAACAATTAAACATATGGATAATTATGAATTTAATTTAGTGAGTGCAGAAACAGAAAACTTTATTTGGAATGATTTTTGTAGTAATTATATTGAATTTTCAAAATTTAATATTGAATCTAATTCAACTAAATCAACACTTTGCTATGTATTAACTGGTATAATGAAATTATTACATCCATTTATGCCATTTGTTACTGAAGAAATATATGATAAATTACCAATTAAAGATAGTGAATCTATTATGATTAGTGAATATCCAAAATATAATGAAGAATTTATTTTTGATACAGATTTAGATGAAGTTATAAGTTTAATAACTAAAATT
>CAZXOH010000115.1:0-3087 GCA_964642345.1 uncultured Muribaculaceae bacterium
ATGAAATATTAATCTTAGAAAAAGGATATGAACATAGTGATATAGATAAAAAAATACCTAAATTAAAGCGAATCGCTTTATATTGTGTTGATAAAATAACTGATAAGGATGTAATGTCCGCTAAAATGCATGATGTTGGAATAATGCTTATTGATTCTAAAAAGTATAATAAAGGTATTGAGATGCCTGCTAGTGTATATAGACATCTTAGTAGAAATGATTATATTGAATATGTATATATGCATGGTGGTTATTCTAGTGAAGTTGAAGAACACAAAAAAAATAGATAGAGATTTATGGCTTTTTCAAAAAGCAATTGGTGAACTAAATAGATAAAGTTTTTTAACATTTAAAGAACATATATAATGATTTTGAACTTGATAAAAATTCAACTACCGAGAAATTCTCGATAGTTCATAAAGAGGGAAACACAGTGATTACTAGGAATGCTAGATATTACAATTTAGATGCTGTAATTTCTGTTGGTTATAGAGTTAACTCAGATTGAGCTATTCAATTTAGAAGATGAGCAACCTACATATTAAAGGAGTTCTCAAAAAAGGATATATAATATAATTGATAAGAAAAAAATGGCAATTGGAGAGACTGTTGAAAAATCATACAAATTGCCTTATTTTTTTTGTTACATAAAAAAACTTAAGAATAATACCTAAGTTTAGTCTGCCTCATAATATGCAAAAGATGTTACTTCATCTTCAGAGGGATTGTTTTCAAATTCTATTTTTTGCGTTTTTGATGAATATTTTCCAGAACCATCAGTTATTGTATATTTAATCCAATATTGGTCAATTCCATTTAAACTATCTACTTCATGATATACTACATGTGTAATTTTATAATCATCTTTATCGTCCCACACTTCTAAATGATTATAATTAATATCATTTATACTAACTACTTTATATATGTTATCTTTAAATTTAATAATTGGCGTAGCAATATCTTCTGGATTATTCCAGTCTTTTAAATATGTCCCAGATGTATTATTAGCAACCCATCCTTTTTTTCCATCTTGAAGTTGTATATAATACCAATATAGATTTGGGTCATTTAAACTATATTTAATTACTTTATAAATATCGCCTTTTTTAACTTGACCAATTATATTTGAATATCTATTTGCTTTATCACGAATATTAATATAATCA
This sequence comes from uncultured Muribaculaceae bacterium, assembly GCA_964642345.1. Classification (GTDB taxonomy): domain Bacteria; phylum Bacillota_I; class Bacilli_A; order RF39; family UBA660; genus CAJOJO01. Next base: position 1,170 of record CAZXOH010000115.1, read on the forward strand.
GTAAGTATTTCTACATGCCATCCTTTTTTTGCCTCATTAATTCTTGTTTCCTCAACCTTATTAATACGATATTTTTTTATACCAATATATCCTCCTGCTAGTAAACAAATACATAGTAGGGTAATAAAAAATTTCTTCACAAATTCACTTCCTTAAAAGTATCTTATCATATTTTAATGGTTATTACTATCTTTTAAAATAATGTTTACATTTGTTTTATATAGTAATTAATAATATTATATTAGAAAATAAATATATTTAAATAGGTGATAGTATGTTTTATAAAATAATTCATACACGTATTAGATATATTTTTTTGTTTGTAATTATAATTCTTCTATGTGTAATTATTAAAATATTTTATATTGAAGTAATAAGCTATGATAAACTTAAAGATTTATCAGATAGTTTGTATTCTAGAAATCTTCCTATTAAGGCTGATAGAGGCAAAATAGTTGATAGAAATGGCTTAGTTTTAGCGGATAATATTACAACAACATCCCTTGTGTTAGTTCCAAGGCAAATTAAAGATAAACAGAAAGTTGCCAAAGATTTATCGGATATTTTAAATTGTTCTTATGAAGATATGTTTGTCCATGTTAGTAAAAAAACATCTGTGGAAAGAGTTCATCCAGAAGGAAGAGGATTATCATATGAAATTGCAGATAAAATAAATGCTTTAAATTATGATGGAGTTTATCTTTTAAAGGAAAGTAAAAGATATTATCCTTATAAAGAACTTTTATCACATACTTTAGGGTATATTGGTATAGATAATCAGGGTTTAAGTGGAATTGAACTTATATATGATAATTATTTAAAAGGAGAAGATGGAAGTGTTAAATATTTTTCCGATGGCAAGGGAAACCGTCTTAATATGGCTGAAGTATATGAAAGCCCAAGTGATGGAATAACGATAGGTTTAACAATTGATTTAAATTTACAAAAGGTTGTTGAAGGTGCTCTTGATGAGATAGTTGCAAAATATAGTCCAGATAATGCTTTAATTATTGCAATGGATCCAGAAAATGGTGAGATACTTGCCATGGGTTCAAGACCAGGATTTGATCCAAACAATTATAAAAATTATGATATCGAAACCATTAATCGTAATCTTCCTATATGGATGACTTATGAGCCAGGTTCGACGTTTAAAATAATTACACTTGCTTCCTCAATAGAGGAAAAAACAATTGATTTATTTAAGGATACTTTTACTGATAGTGGTTCTATTAATGTTGATGGAGCAACACTTCATTGTTGGAAACATGGGGGACATGGCACTCAAACATATCTTGAAGTAGTAGAAAACTCTTGTAATGTTGAGTGTTTTACCAGCACACATATAAATTCATTGATTTTATCTACATTTGTTAAAATAGTATAAGCATATAAATAAGTCACAAAAGATATTTAATATCATTAAATTTACAAATTCAACATATGTTTTGATATATGGAGGAATACTATGTTTGATTCAAATGACATAGAAGTAAAGTTTAATACAAAAGAATTACCATTAGAATATAAACTTTTGGAATGGCGTTTAATTTTAAATAGAGAATTATATGAAGAAAAAGTTATAGATTTAAAAGTATTTAGTAGCATGGAATGTTCATTATTAAGTAGAATGAGAAAAATAAGAACTGAAGTAATTAGTAAAAGTGATGGTATTATGGCATTCTACTAATCTTAGATTTTAGTAATAAATGAAAAAGGAGAAAAATGAATGTAAAAAAAGCTAGGGAAGACCTAAGAAAAGGCAAAACTATTTATGATATGCCTCTTAGAGTAGCATATTATGCAAGAGTATCTACAGATAAAGATGACCAATTAATTAGCCTAGAAAACCAGCAAAATTACTTTGAAGAAATGATTAATGAAAATAAAAATTGGATTTTTGCAGGTTCTTTTATAG
>CAZXOH010000116.1:0-3083 GCA_964642345.1 uncultured Muribaculaceae bacterium
AAAAGGATGAAGATAATTACTATTTTGATAAAATTGAAAAATTAAATTAACTTACATTTACTATACAAAGATAGTGATATGATACTATCTTTTTCTTGTTTTATAAGGTTTCTTTTAGTATAATTAAAATGAGGTGGGATTATGAACTATTCTCCAAAAAAAATGAATGAAATATTAGAAAAAAATGAATTTAATTTTAAAAAAAAATTTGGACAAAATTTCATAATAGATGAGAATATTATAAATAATATTGTAACTAAAGCAAATATAGATAAAGACACATTAGTAATAGAAATTGGTCCAGGTGCTGGATCACTAACATATTTTTTGGCTAAAGTTGCAAAAAATGTATTATGTTATGAAATTGATACAACATTAAAAGAAATATTAAAAGATAATTTAAAAGAATATAATAATGTTGAAATAATATATAATGACTTTTTAAAAGTAAACGTTTTAAATGATATAAAAAAATATCAATATAAAAAATTATATGTAATTGCGAATCTTCCATATTACATTACAACACCTATAATAATAAAATTAATTGAAGATGATATTAATGTTGATAAAATAGTTGTAATGGTTCAAAAAGAAGTAGGAGATAGATTTAAAGCTGTTCCAGGAACAAAAGAATATAGTTCATTATCCGTATTTTTAAGTTATTATTATAATATAAAAAAAATAATGGATGTCAGTAAAAATGTTTTTATTCCAAAACCTAATGTTGATAGTATTGTAGTAGAATTTGAAAAAAAAGAAAAAAAATTAAATGTTATAAATGAACAATTGTTTTTTAAATTAATTAAAGATAGTTTTGAATTTAAAAGGAAAACAATAAAAAATAATTTAAAAAACTATGATTTAGAAAAAATAAATAAGGTATTAAAAAAACATAAATTAGACTTAAGTGTTAGAGCAGAACAAATTTCATTAGAATTGTTTGTTGAAATAGCAAATGAATTAGGAGGAAAAAATGGATAGAATTGAAGATGAATTTGATAAAATGTTAGATGATTTAAATGCGGTAAATGATGATTTTGTTAATAGTTATTTTGAAGATGAAAAAACAAGTAAAAATGATATATTAGAAGAAATTGATAATTTAACTAAAGAACCGTTAGAAACAAAAGTAAAACAATTTTCTTATAATGATATATTAGATCGTTTAGATAAAAAAGAAAATTTAAATAATGTTGAGGATATTTTAAATTTGATAGAAACATCTAAAAATTCTGATGAATTTTTTCAAAAAATAGAAAAGATAAATAATGATAAATAAAAAGTGGGATATTGTTTTAGAATCAGAATTTAAAAAGGATTATTTTAAAAACTTAGGTGTTTTTGTTAAAAATGAATATAATAAAAAAATAATATATCCTGAATATAAAAATATATTTAATGCTTTAAGATATACTGATTTTGATGATGTAAAAGTTGTTATATTAGGTCAAGATCCATATCATGGAGAAAATGAAGCACATGGTTTATCCTTTTCTGTTAGAAAAGGTACTCCGATGCCACCATCATTAAGAAATATATTTAAAGAATTATATGATGATATTGGAATAAGAAGAAAAGAAACGGATTTGACTGATTGGGCTAAAGAAGGAGTATTACTTTTAAATTCTATTATGACAGTTGTTAAAGATAGTCCTCTTTCACATAAAAATAAAGGTTGGGAAATTTTTACTGATAAAATAATTGAAATATTAGGTGAGCGAGAAAAACCTTTAGTATTTATTTTATGGGGAAGTTATGCTCGAAGTAAAAAAGAACTAATAAAAAATAAAAATCATCTTATATTAGAAAGTGTTCATCCAAGTCCATTATCTGCTAATCGTGGTTTTTTTGGAAGTAAACCTTTTTCTAAAACAAATTCTTTTTTAAAAAAAAATAATATTGAAGAAATTAATTGGTAGGTGAAATATATGTCTTTTACAAGTATTGTTAAAAATGAAATAAGTAAATTAGATACGATTGAAACAGAAAATATAACAGAACTTTCTGCGATTATTAGAACAATTGGAAATATTAATAATAATATCAATATTACAACTGAAAATGCAAGTGTTGCTAGAAGAATTTTTAACTTAGTAAAAGAAATATATAAAATTACTCCTAAAGTAATAGTTCGTAAGGGATATAATTTTAATAAAAACTATATTTATATATTAGAAATAAATAGTAAAATAGATTATATAATTAATGATTTGTCATTAAATACGAATATTCCAAAAGAATATTTATTTGATGATAGAGATTTAAAAAGGGCATATTTAAGGGGTGTTTTTTTAGGAAGTGCGAGTATTAATGATCCCAAAAAATCAAGATATCATTTAGAATTTATAGTTGATAATAATGAATATGCATTATTTATTTCTAATTTATTAAATGAATATAATTTAAATAGTAAAATATTAAAAAGAGAAAATAAATACATGATATATATGAAAGAAGCTGAAAAAATAGGTGATTTCTTAAGAATTATGGGCGCTATAAATTCCTTATTTTATTATGAAGATATAAGAATTTATAGAGATCATAAAAATATGACAAATAGGCTTAATAATTGTGAACAAGCTAATGTTGATAAAATGATAGAGAGCGCTAATAAACAAATAAAGGAAATTAACAAAATAATTTCAATTGGAGGTTTAGATTTATTGGATGAAAAAACAAAAGAAGCTGCTACTTATAGACTAAAATATCCAGAAGTTTCATTAACAGAGTTAAGTGAAATTATTACTTTAGAAACTGGTTCATCAATAACTAAATCGGGATTACATCACAGATTTAAAAAAATAGAGGATATTGCAAATAAAATTAAATAGTTTAAAACTATTTTTTTTATGTAAAAAAGCGAACAAAATTTCTGTCTTGACAAAAGTGTTGGGGGGGGGGGTATGATATAAATAGGAAGGTAGAAATAGTATGAAAAAAGTGATAAAAAGTAGAATATTTTTAATTATTGTATTATGTATAATAAGTTGTGGAATAGGAGTATATGCAGCAGTAACATATAAAGCCACAGATGTATTGTATACATCAAGTGATGGAACAAGTATGACAGTAAATGATGC
>CAZXOH010000117.1:0-3004 GCA_964642345.1 uncultured Muribaculaceae bacterium
TGAAAATAAAGGCAAAAATGGGCTTTTATGTTCCAATGAAGACACCAAGCAATCCAGGGTTTGTAACATTAGGTCAAAAATTAGGAAAAGAAAAACTATTTGAATACATTCAAAAATTTGGATTTGGAGAAAAAACAGGTGTAGATTTAAATGGAGAAAGTGCAGGAATATTATTTAATTTAGATAAAGTTGGTCCAGTTGAACTTGCAACTACATCATTTGGTCAAGGAGTTAGTGTAACGCCAATACAACAAATAACTGCAGTTAGTGCTGCTATTAATGGTGGTTATTTATTAAAACCTTATATTGTTAAAAGTATTAATGAACCAGAAACTAATTCTATAATATTAGAAAATAAAAAAACAATTGTTAGAAAAGTTATTAGTGAATCAACTAGTGAAAAAGTAAGATTTGCTCTTGAAAGTGTTGTAACAAATGGTACTGGAAGAAATGCTTTTATTGATGGTTATCGAGTAGGTGGTAAAACAGGTACTGCACAAAAAGTTGAGAATGGAAAATATTTGATTGGTAATTATATAGTTTCATTTATTGGATTTTTACCAGCTAATGATCCTGAAATAATAGTATATATTGCTATTGACCATCCTAAAGGAATAACTCAATATGGTGGCACAGTTGCAGCTCCAATTGCTCGAAGCATTTTATTAGACGCAATAGATATTTTAAATATAAAAAAACCAGAAAATGCTAGTGAAAAAAAATATAATTATTTGGATCGAAAATATGCTAATGTTCCTGATGTTGTTAATATGGAATTAAATGAAGCAATGAAAAAATTAAAATCATTTAAAGTAGAATATTCAGGTAGTGGTGAAAAAGTTGTATATCAAAGTCCTAGTAAAAATGAAAGAATATATGAAGGGGAAACAGTAAAATTATTATTAGGAAACTAAAAGAACAAATAGTTCTTTTTTTAAATTATTAAAAATAAATTATTATAAGAGGTGAAATATGTACTTAATAACAAAATCTATTTTAGCATTAATGATTTCATTTTTAATATCTATTTTTTTAGGTGTAACACTTATTCCAATATTAAAACAATTTAAAATTAATCAAAATTTAAGTATTTATTTAAGTGAAAAACATAAAAGTAAGAAAAATACTCCAACAATGGGTGGATTATTATTTATAATATCGACAATAATAACAATTTTAATTTTATTAATATTAAAAAAAATAACAATTTCTTATAATTTTATAATTGTAATATTTGTTTTTATTGGTTATTTTATTATTGGATTTATTGATGATTATTTAATAATTAAGAAAAAAAACAATGATGGTTTATCTGAATTATCTAAATTATTATTACAAGTAGTAGTAGCAATTATATTCTTTTATTTGTTTTTGAAAGCAAATAATGAACCTTTATTATGGATTCATTATCTTAATCTTAAACTAGATATTAAATGGTATTATGGATTATTTATTTTATTTGTTTTGGTAGCAAGTTCTAATGCTGTTAATTTAACTGATGGTTTAGATGGTTTAGCAGCAGGATTATCAGTAATAGTTTTTTTTACTTTTGGAATTATTTCATTTTATACAGGATGGCTTGAAGGTTATATAGAAATAGGAATTTTTTGTTTTATTTTAGCTGGTGGATTATTAGGATTTTTAGTATTTAATACTAATCCTGCTAAAATATTTATGGGTGATACTGGAAGTCTATCTTTAGGTGCAACTATGGGTACAATTGCTATTTTAACTAGACATGAATTATTATTAATTGTAATTGGAAATGTTTTTGTAATTGAGACTTTAACTTGTTTGATACAAAGATATTATTATAAGTTAACTAAAAAAAGAGTATTTCCAATGACTCCAATACATCATACTTTTGAAAAATTAGGATGGAATGAAAGAGATATTGTTAAACTATTTTGGATTGTTGGCTTATTTGGTTCAATGATAGCTATTATTTATGGAGTGTGGTTATGAAAAAAATTGATTATTTATTATTAATAGCAGTAATAATTATTTCTATATTTGGTGTTATAATGATTTATTCTGCTTCATATGTTTGGGCTGAATATAAATTTAATGATTCATTTAAGTATTTAAAACATCAATTATTATTTTTAGTAATTGGGTTAATTTTAATGTTTTTTATTACTAAAATTGATTATAAATTTTATTATAAAAAATCAAATTTAATTTTATTAATTTCTTTAATTTTATTAATTTTGGTTATAATACCAGGTATAGGTTCAATTAGAAATGGAAGTAGAAGTTGGTTTGGTTTTGGTTCTTTTGGTGTTCAACCAAGTGAAGCTGCTAAATTGGGATTAATTATCTTTACTTCTAAGTATCTTGCAAATAATTCATCTTCTTTAAAAAATATTAAAAAAGGTGTTTTTCCTATTTTGGGTGTTACTTTATTTATGTTTGGACTTATTATGTTACAACCTGATTTTGGGACTGGTGTTATTATTATTTTTTCTATTATTGGTTTATTATTTGTATCAGGTGTTAAAATGGGATTTTTTGTTAAATTAAGTATTATAGGACTACTAGGTGTTACTATTTTAATCTTAGTCGCACCTTATAGATTAGAAAGAATTTTATCTTTCTTGAATCCTTGGCAAGATCCACTAGGCAGTGGTTTTCAAATTATTCAAAGTTTATATGCTATAGGCCCTGGAGGATTATTTGGATATGGCTTTTTGAATTCTAGACAGAAACATTTTTATTTACCAGAACCACAAACTGATTTTATTTTCTCTATTATAAGTGAAGAATTTGGTTTTATGGGAGTTTTAATTGTTGCTAGTTTATTTTTAATTATTATTTCGAGAGGTTTAAAAATTGCTAGAAATGCTAATAATCTTTTTTCTAAATATTTAGCTTTTGGAATTATTTTTCAAATTTCAATTCAAACTATTTTAAATTTAATGGTTGTTGTTGGTTTAATTCCTGTTACAGGAGTAACATTACCATTTTTATCATATGGTGGTTCATCTTTATTAATAAGTATGAT
>CAZXOH010000118.1:0-2940 GCA_964642345.1 uncultured Muribaculaceae bacterium
TTATTGTTCTTCTTAATTGTTCATATTTTTCTCCTGCTTTTAAATTTGCACTATACATTTTAGCCCAATATAGCAAAAATCTTGGTAACATTTTTTCATGTCTTGATAATTGTACTTCTATATCACATTCTATATTGTCATTTATTATCGCTCTTAAATCTAATCTTCCATTTTTGTCTCCCTTATTATCATTTAATAAGTCTTTACTTTTATCTAGTTCTATTGAATGTATTTTTATTTTTAAAATCTTCTCTAATAAATCTTTTGTGATTTTTTCTTTTCCTCTAGTGAATAATGCTTGAAAAACAACATCATTTTTTGGTCTTAATATTTTACTTTCTTCAATTCTATTTTCTATCATGAACTTTGTCTCCTTTTAGGTTTATATATTTTAGTTGCATTTTGTATAAAAATACACCTACCTTTCTTGCTAATTTATATTTTCTTTGTTTGTGGAAATTTTAAGATTTTAATTTTTATAGAATTACTAATATTAAAATAGACTTATAAATTTAAAATAACTTTGGTTTTAAATAATACTAGTTTAGAATAACTACTAACTACATTAAGATTAAAATTTAATAATTAGAATCTTTAAATTAAAAAAGATTAAATATTTAAATATTATTTTGAAAATAATTATTGCACTATATTTGTAAGATTTTTAAGTTTTGCTACACACTCTAAAAAATGCAACTAAGTTAGTATTGTTATACTATACTTAATTGCATTTTTCAAGTAAAATCGTATGCCATTTTTCGACAAAATATTTATTTTTTATTATTTTTAACCTTATTTAATATTCTAAATAGCTATGTAAATAGCAATATTTTCTTGTATTGCTATATACTTTATTTAAACAATTATAATATTTGCAATATTTATAATAAGTAGTAGTTTGTGGAGTATGTGTGTAACAATACTTACTAACAGTACTTGCATAATTATTACAATTCTCCTTTATGCAGTAATCATCTTTTGTATGTATATCTCCTGCTATATTAAATCCATCATAGTTTATTTTTATTATTGTATCTCCATTTTTATCCATAATGCCAAACTTTTTGTTTTGGCATATTAAACAATATCCTTCAGAACTTATGTTGCTTATATAATTATATGCTGGATTTATAATATATGTACCAGATTTGTTAATCAATCCATATAAGTTACCTATTTTAACTATTGTACAATCATTTTCTACAAATGATTCAGCAAAATCGAATTGTGGATTTATAATATATTTTCCGGTTTTATCAATAAATCCATATTTACTATTAGAAGCAACTAAAGCAAGTCCATTTTTTGAAAAATCTTCTGCATCATCAAATTGAAGATTAATTACGTATTTGCCACTTTTATCAATATATCCATATTTTTTATTTATACATACCCATGTTAATCCCATTGTATTGAATGTACCGATTTCGTCAAATTGAGGATTTATTATATATTTTCCAGTTTTATCAATCACACCATATTTTTCATCATTTTCTACAATAGCATAGCCATTATCATCAAAATCTTGTGCGTATTCAAATTGAGGATTTATTATATATTTTCCAGTTTTATTAATAAACCCATAGTTATCCTCAATCTTTACACGAATAAGATTTTCGTTTTTTGTTGATCCAATATAATCAAATTGTGGATTTACAAGATATGTTCCCGTTTTATCAATTAATCCATATTTATCATTTATTTTCACAACAGCTATCCCATTGCTTTCAAAATTAAATGCTTCATCAAATTGAGGTGAAATTACTAAAGAACCATTAATATCGCAATATCCATATTTGTCTTCTATTTCAACATTCACAAAGTTATTATTAAAATATCCCGTATAATCGTATATAGTTTCAAGTATATATTCGCCTGACTTATTAATATATCCCATCTTTGTATCTTTAGATACTTTGGCTAAGCTATTATCATCAAATACTGAGGCAGAATCAAATTGATTAGCAACTATTAATTCCCCTTTCGCATTTATATATCCCCACTTTTTTTCTATTTCAACAGGTGCCAATCCATTTTTTGCAAAACATCCCACATTATCATACTGAGGATTAATTATAATTTCTCCTTTTTTATTCATATATCCCCATTTTTCTCCAACTTTTAATGGAATTAGTCCTTGTTCGAAAAAAGTAACATTCTTTAAACTATCATTATTCTTATCTTTGTTATATAAAAAAACAAATAAAATAATCACAATACATATCACAGACAATAAGCTAGCAATTATCATAAGTAGTTTATGTTTTCTTTTTTTAGTTGATTCGCTTTTGCTTTTTTCATCTTCTGAAACCTTAATATCATTTGATTTTAATTCACTATTAGTTTGATTATCATCCATATTTTTACTCCTTAATTTTCCTTTTAATTTTTACAATTTTTATAACCTTTTTATTTCTAATACATTTCCTCCTTTATATTCTATCATATTCTCTGTTTTTTCTACTTTTTCCATGTTTCACACCTCCCATTTGTATTTTCTATTATACGTTTTGCATCTTCAGTGATACAATTTTATCATACTCTTTTATTGTTGTCTACTGTGTGAGACATTGTTTTTTTATATTATTGTAAAATAAATTCATAATTTATGTATAATTGGAGATAATTAGATTATGAATAACATTACAAAATATAATGGAAAATTAAATATAATTGGAGATATTCTTAAATCCTACAGGATTAAATCTGGTTGGTCTCTCGCTAAAACTTCCAACCAGTTAATGTTAATTGGTATTGATATCCCTAGATCATCAATTCAAAGAATTGAAGCTGGTGATAGAGTTATAAAAGATTATGAATTAGTTGGATTCTCAAAAATTTTTAAAGTCTCTCCTAATGTTTTATTAGCTAACTTTTTAAAAGAATTAGAATAAAAAAAAGAATTAGTGTATTTTCTTTATTAATAAACTAATTCTTTTC
>CAZXOH010000119.1:0-2887 GCA_964642345.1 uncultured Muribaculaceae bacterium
ATTCATTTAAAACTACACTTACGCTCTTAGTACTACCATCACTAGTATTATAAAATACATCGGTAGCTTGATATGTATTTAATGTATAGACACTTATACTCGCAACTATAATAGCAGTTATAATTACTAAAAATATTCTGTTTTTTATTATTTTTTTCATTACATATCCTACTTTCCTACATATTATCATACTCTACTTATTATGTTTTTGTCAAACAAATTTTTTATAAAAAAAATTCATTATTAAAAATGAAATTTATATAATATTACTTAATATTTTTGACAGTGAGGGCAATAAAATGTTCCTCGACCACCAACCTTTATTTTTTCAATCTTGTTTTTACAAATAGGACAATTTCCATTGTTATTATGAACCAATAATTCATTTTGAAATCTACCATGAACTCCTTCACTAGATTCATATGATTTAATTGTAGTTCCTCCTAATGAAATAGCTTTATCTAATACTTCTTTAGTATATTTTATAATATTTAAAATATCTTTGTTATTTAAATTGCATGCTTTTTTTAAAGGATTAATTTTACTTAAAAACAATATTTCATCAGCATATATATTTCCAATTCCGGCAATAATTGACTGATCTAATATAACTGATTTAATTTCCTTTTTTTTAAATTTATATTTTTCTTTCAAATAATTGATTGTTAATTCCTTATCCCAAGGTTCTAAACCTAATTCGTTTAATGGTTTTCTTAAATATAATTCTTCTTTTTTCAATAAATACATTTTTCCAAATTTCCTTGTATCTTTGTATCTTAAACAAGTATTATCATTAAAAACAAATTCAATATGTTCATGTTTATCATAATTATCTCCTAAATTTCTTATAATATATTTTCCTTCCATTCTTAAATGACTTAATAAATAATAATTATTCAACTCAAATAATAACCATTTCCCTCTCCTTTTTATATCATTAATTGTTTGATTAATTAATTCAGTTTTAAATTCATCTATTTTAGGATATTCAATTATATTTTCATATCTTACATTAACTTTAACAATTTTTTTATTTAAAACTAACTTTTTTAATGTATTTTTTACTGTTTCTACTTCAGGTAATTCTGGCATATTTTCACCTCTTAAATTTTAAAATATTTTACCATGTAATATAATAAAAATCAAATCAAAAAAAGCAAAATAATTTGCTTTTTAAGAATAGATTTTTTCTTTTGTTTTTTCTTGTAATTTACATCCATATTCGAAAATATATGATGCACTATATAGGACTAATATTGTTATTATATCTGCAGATTCAAAGCTTAAAGTTACTGTTGTGTTAGTAATAGCGCTAAAAACTAATTGCAATATAATATTTAATACAATAGTTATTATTAAATATTTTCCCATTTTTCTTAAATATCCAGTATTTTCTACTGTAAATGGATTATCATTATGAATATTTCTAAATAATTTTTCCAATGCATCAATTACAATGTAAAAGATAATTATCAATAATATTTCTGAAATAATAAATAATTCACTATGTAAAATATATTCATTTGTTCCATTATTTTCAAGATATTTTTCAATATTAAAGTTAGTATTAATACTATAATTGTTTTCTTGTCCATTTTCATCAATTAGTGTTAATTCATTACTTTCAAATTTATATTCATATGTTTTATCACCAACTTTTATTGTATTATCAGTAACTTTAATATTATTAAATAATGTTGGTATAATACACATAGTACAAAATAATAAAATTAATGCTACCACAATTAATATTTTTACTATTCTTGCTAAAACGTAAATTACTTTACTTATTACTTTTAAGTTTTTTTGTTTTTCTTTTTCCATATTTCATTACCTTTCTATTTTTTCTTTACCACCCATATAAGGTTGTAATACTTTTGGAATATTAATACTTCCATCTTCATTATAATTATTTTCAATTAGAGCAATTAAACCTCTAGGAGTTGCTACAACTGTATTATTTAATGTATGTGGATAATATGTTCCTTCTTTACCTTTAATTCTAATGCCCAATCTTCTTGCTTGTGCATCACCTAATGTTGAACAAGAACCAACTTCAAAATATTTTTGTTGTCTTGGACTCCAAGCTTCAATATCACAAGATTTAACTTTCAAATCAGCTAAATCACCACTACAACATTCTAATTGTCTAACAGGAATATCCCAATTTCTAAATATTTCAACTGTTAATTTCCACATTTTATTATACCAATCCATTGATTCTTCTGGTTTACATAAAACAATCATCTCTTGTTTTTCAAATTGATGTACTCTATATAATCCTCTTTCTTCTAAGCCATGAGCACCTCCTTCTTTTCTAAAACAAGGAGAGTAAGATGTCATAGTGATTGGTAATTCAGTTTCTTTAATTATTTCACCTTTAAATCTACCTATCATTGAATGTTCACTAGTTCCAATTAAATATAAATCTTCACCTTCAATTTTATACATCATTGATTCCATTTCCGCAAAACTCATTACACCTGTAACAACATCACTTCTGATCATAAATGGAGGTATAGCATAAGTAAATCCATGATCAATCATATAGTCTCTTGCATATGCTATCATGGCTTCATGTAATCTAGCAATATCACCTAATAAATAATAGAAACCTTCTCCACTAGTTCTTCCAGCTGCAATTTTATCTAATCCATTTAATTTTTCAATTATATCGGCATGATATGGTATTTCATAGCTTGGAACAATTGGTTCACCAAATCTTTCTACTTCAACATTTTCACTATCATCCTTTCCAATAGGAACTGATGAATCTATTATATTTGGAATAGCCATCATTTTTTCTTTGATTTGTTGTTGTAATTTTTCTTCATTTTCTTCTAATTCTGATATATTAAGACCATAATTGGAAATTTCTAATTTTATT
>CAZXOH010000120.1:0-2831 GCA_964642345.1 uncultured Muribaculaceae bacterium
ATCTTTTTCCATTTGTTTACCTCCTCTATTCTAATAATAGCACATTCTTTTCATTTTTGTCAAAAAAAAATATTTTAATATGTTAAAAAATGTAAAATATTTTTGTTATTATTAAAAAAAAATATTTTTTTATAATTTCATTATTTTTTTTATTTAAAATTTATTATAACTAAAATCTTTAACTAAACTTTTTCTTAAATTTATATCATTTTTTATTTGTTCATTTCTTATTTTTTCATTCAATTTTTCTTGTTCTAAATAATATAATCTTTCTTTTACATTAAATAATACATATGATTCATATATACTTAATTTTTCATAATTTTTTTCATATAATTCAACATATTCTTTTAATTTATTATTTTTTTCTAATTCAAAAATAAATTTAATAGACATTTCTTTTTCTTCTTGTGTCATTCTTTCCTGAATAAAAGTTTTTAAAGATGTTTTCATAAAATTTAAAACATAATTATATTCTTTTTGATTACAATTTTTATTTTTATATTTTAATAGTAATTTTGATATTTCAAGTTGTTGTTTTATTTTTAAATATTTTTCTAATTCGTTTTGTGAAAAAAATTTATTTTTTTCTAAAAATAATATTTCTTCAGGTTTTAAATAACTTGTAAATTTTATCCATATATCAATTGCATTTTCTAGATTTGCGTACGAATCACATTTAACAGGATATAATAAGTTTGTTTCATTATTTATTATAAAATTTGACATAATTTACCTCCATATTTATTTTACTTTTTTATTATTTCTTTTTATAAAAAAAGTTATAATTTCTTACAACTTAATTTTTATCTATTTTGAATGTTACTTGATAACTATCTTCAAAGTCTATTTCTTCTGTATCAATTGTGAATCCAAATTTTTCAATTGTTGCAGCACATTCTCTAATAGTATTTATTACTGTTTTTAAATCAGCTGTTGCTAATTTCTTTTTTTCTGGCATTTCAACTTTTATTTCACCCATATCATCAAATTTTACCGTTTCTGGTTGAGAATATGTAGATTGATATGGTTCTGGTTTTGCTTCTTCTTTAGTAAATGAATCTTCATCATTTAGTGAAAATGGAGTAAATGTTTGTGTAAAATCCATCGTCTTATTTAAATCAGAATTAGATGAAACAGGTTGACTCATTGAGGTAACACTTGGTGTTTCTTCTTTTAATGGTTCTGGTGGAACTTGTGAAGCAAAATCATCAAAATTTGAAGTTGGATTGCTAAAAGTAAATGAAGGTTCTATTTTTGGCTCTTCAAAATTCATATTAACTTCTTTACTTTCAATATCTTTTACAAAATTTGGATTTGTATCTTCTTCTCTAGCAAACATATTAAAGAATTTTCCACTATTCATTCCAAAAGGAAGTGAATTTTCTTCTTTTTCTTCTTTAACTGGTACTTGTTGCATTGGAGATTCTACTTCTTCTATTTTTGGATTATTTGATGTATCCAATAATTTATCAATATCGGCTGTTGGAGCTGGTTCTTTATATACATCTTCAGCATCATTTACAATTTTATCTATATCCATAAATCCAGGGTTAATATTTTTTTCTGAATTTGAATTATTAAAAATATCAAAACTATTTACTTCTTTATTTTCTATTATTGGTTCTGTTGGTATTTTTGTAGTTTCTTGATTTATTGATTTTTCTTCTTCTATTGGTTTTAAAGGTTCAAATTTATTTGGAATATCAAAATCTAATGTTTCTAAATCTTGTTTTTGAGGGTTATTTTCTATTATTGGTTCTGTTGGTATATTCATATTTTTAAAGATGTCTTCGTTCATATCATTTTTCCTTTCTTTTTGTTCTCCATTTGGATTTGCTTTTAACATTTTTTCTATTTCTTCATCTGCTTTTCTAACTGTTAATCTTTCATTAATTATTCTACTTAACATTATAGGTTGTAAATTATTACTTAATCTTAATAATGATCTAGCATGTCTTTCTGATATTTTTCCTTGCATTAATGCATCTTGGACATCTTCATTTAAATTTAATAATCTTAGCTTATTAGCAATTGTTGATTGAGTTTTACCTAATTTTTCACCTAAAGTTATTTGATTTAAATAACCCATATCTAATATTTTCTTATAAGAAATTGCTTCTTCAATTGGAGTTAAGTTTTGTCTTTGAATATTTTCTATAAGCGCTATTTCAGCACTTTCTTTATCATCTAATGCAGTTATAATTGCGGGTATTTCTTTTTTTCCAGCTAATACACTTGCTTTATATCTTCTTTCTCCAGCTATTATTTCATATTTATCACTTATTTTTCTTACAACTATTGGTTGAATTACACCATGAACTTTAATTGATTCCGCCAATTCGTTTATTGATTTTTCATCAAATTGAATTCTTGGTTGAAACCTATTAGGTAATACATCATCAATGTTAAGAATTTTAATTTCTCTACTATCCACTATAGTCACCCCTAACTACTTTATTCTTAGATTTATAATACTATATTTTGGGAAATATTACAATATATTTTGGGAAATATTTAAAAAAAAAGATTTATTGAATCTTTTAAAATACATTTTCATTTATTGAATTTTCTAAATCAATTACAATTGGATTATTATTTTCATCAGGTGCTACTACCATTATATATTTTTCTTTTTCTGTTGTTACATTATAAAATTTATATTTGCAATATGGATATAATGTTGTTAATTCTTCAATTTTTTCGATTGTTTCATTATTATAATTAAATAATTCATTTGGATTTATTTTATTATAATACTCTTCTATTATTGGATTAAATGCTCCACCACTCGGAGTTTCTATATTAGATATTTTTGTATTTTTTATAAA
>CAZXOH010000121.1:0-2782 GCA_964642345.1 uncultured Muribaculaceae bacterium
CTATAATTGCTAATATTACTATTACTGCTAATAGCTCAATTAATGTAAATCCTTTGCTTGATTTCATTCTTCTTTCCTCCATTCATAAAAACCAATAACTAAACTAATCTTCATCTAGCCTAAAATAAGAATATCACAAATTCAAACAAAATACAACAAAAAAAAATCGTAGTTTACAGTTTATTTATACTTTCAGTATAACTTACTAATCAAATAAACATCTACGATATAGTATTTCTAGAATAAATCAAGTGGAATAAAACTTGTTTCCTAATTCTTCTATTTACCAACCTTAGTATGATAAAACACAGTTATAAAAGGAATCTGGGCGGACACCGTTGTCAGTATTAGAAGCATTGTTGTTGTTCAAGTTGCCATTCCTATTCACGTTCCATACATTGCTACCAGAGCCGGCCGCAAGGCCAACTAAAGGGAAAAACGAAACCAGCAGTTCTATCCCATATAAATTATACTAATTTTTTAATCATTTTTCAATACAAAAAAAAGAATTGGTAAAAAATTCCAATTCTATTATGAACTATTTTACTTATAAACAATTTCATTATTAATAATTTCTACTTTTACACAACCTATATCTTTTTCTTCTTTTTTTAAAGTTTTTTTAATTAAATTTTTGGAATTTCCTAAACTTAAATGACCAATATAACTATCTTTTATTTGTTTAAATTCTTTTTTAGTCATTTTTTTCTCTTCAACTAATTTAGATAATTTTTTCATTTTTCTTTTGAATCTTCTTTTAGTTTGATTTTTAATTTTGATTATTAATTTATTATTTTTAATAATATATCTTAATCCTAAAAACTCAAATCCTTGTTTTGAACTAATAATTTTTGTTTTATCTTTATTTAACTTTAATTTATATTTATCTAATATATTTTCTATTTCATTAAGACAAAATTTCAAATAATCTTTATCTTTAAATAGTAAAATACCATCATCCATATATCTAATATAATATTTTATATTTAATTTTTCTTTTATAAAATGATCTAATTCATTTAAATAAAAAATCGCTAAAAACTGAGAACTCATATTTCCTATTGGTAAACCTTTTCCTTTTTCATAAATAGGAATTTTTTCAATTTCCTTAATTATATTCTTATCAGAAAAATTTTTTTTAATTTCATTTTTCTTTAAAAAAGTTATTTCTTTATTTACATAAGAACAATCAGTACTATCAATTATATCAAAAACTAATTTTAAAACATCTTTATCTTTAATATTTTTTAGTAATAATTGCTTAAGAATATCATGATCTATATTATAGAAATATTTAGAAATATCAAATTTTAAAATATAAAATTCATCATTTTTTAATTCATTAATATATTTTTTCAATAATTTTATTCCATAATATGTACCTTTATTTTTCCTAGTAGCAATATTTGTATCAATTAATTTTTTTTCTAAATATTGATTCAATAAATATTCACTTACCATATGATTAATAATCTTATCAATTATATTTTGAGACATAATTAATCTTATCTTAGGTTCTTTTATAAGAAAAATGTTATACTTACCAATTACATAATTTCTATTTTTTAAAACATTTTTAATAAAAATAACATTAGAAACATAGTTATATTCAAATTTTTCTAACTTCTTTTTATTTTTAGTATTTATTCTTATTCTTTTATCATACATATTTTGAATTTTTTTTAAATCCAAAATTTCATCATATATATTATTTATTCTTTTCACTTAATATCCATGAATTAACCATTTTATTTATTTCTAATAAATGATTACCAACAATTTCATATTTTTTAATTGAAATAATTTCTTTGTTATAACTTTTTTTAATATAAAATTCTAACATTCTTATATCAACAATAATCATTTTCATATATTTTTCTTCTTTATAAATATTAGCTTCATAAACATATTTTAATAATTCATAACTTGTATCAAGTATTTTGTTTTTTAAAACATTTTCTGTTTTAGGATAATTTTCAGTCATTTTTTCAATATAAATTATTGTTTTTTTTACTTTATTAGATATTAAGAATTTATTTTGCATACAATATGTTCAATTTCATTCAATATTTCTTCAAAATTATTACGATGTAAATTTATTGTTAAAAGACGATGAATCTCATTTATTCTTTCCATTCTGCCTTCAAAACTATCTGCTTGAGCAAATAAATTATACCGATTATAGAAAAAACTATTTTCTAAAATAATATATTTATCTATAACAGCATAATTTACACCTAAATTATCTAATCTATTTATTATTTTATTAATAGAATTAATTGGAAATCCAGCTTTTATAAAATTTTTTTGTTTTATTATTTTATAATTAAAAATATTTTTTAATACGATTGCATCGTCATTCAAACATACATAGAAATTACCACTTTTAATAAGTAAAATATAGTCATTATAATTACACTTGTAACTTATATAAGTATCTTTCAAATCTAATACCTCCAATAATACAACACACAACACACAACACACATCATACTTCTTATAAACTGTTAATTTCTATCTATCACCTTCTAATCATAAAGTAGCATATCATATTTTTTTTAAATTGTCATTAAATTTAAAAACATTTGTATTTTTAACACCAAATTTTTAAAAAAAATAGGCTCTTTTGGTGTTTTAAGTCGTGGCTTTATTGTTAAATTACAACTTTTTAAAGAAATTTACAAAAAACACTTGTAAAAACTTAGAAAGTCATATTAATATTTACTTGTAAAATGACCAATTTTGTTAATTCGTATACAAATTATATTAAATTGGCTAGTGA
>CAZXOH010000122.1:0-2556 GCA_964642345.1 uncultured Muribaculaceae bacterium
TATTTAATATTTTTAATAATATTTTTAACTAGTTTCTTTTTTGTAGGAAATGTAAAAGGTGCTACACATTATAATGTAAAAGCCAGTTATACTAGAACATCATATGCTAATTCTTTTAATAGTAATTTTAATTTTAATTTTAAAGATTTAATTATTGATATAACTAATTTGACTGATGATGAAATAACTGAAAAATATCCAATTTATGTTGGTAGTGGTAATGAATCAAACACATATGCAAGTCAATTAATAAGTGCTCGAAATTATGCTAAAACTTTTATAAATGAACATACTGACGTTACTGATTATTTTTTGATTACATCTGGTTATGGTTCTACTGATTTATTAATTTATTTGGGTTTTTATAATTCAAATGATAATGCATATTTAACCTCTGCTTTTTTTAGTACATCATCACAATATTTTGATTTAGGTTTTTTTTCAACTGATACGATTAAATATTATGGTCGATATATTTATAATAAAATAAGTGATCCATATACTGATTCGCCTTTTCAGATTTCTAGTTTAAGCTTATTTTATTATAGTAGTAAAAATATATCTAAAATTTATAATAAACCAATTTTTATAGATATTTCTATACCTATCATTTATAATTGTGATATTGATTATAAAACTAGTTCTTCCAATAATCGTTTATATTATGATGTTTCTTTTGAAGATGAAGAACTTTGTTATACTTTACAAACTGGAGATGTATTTTATAAAAATGGTGAATTTCCTTTTGCTAAATTAGACCCCTCATTTGGAGATATAGAATTAATTAAAAATTATACTGGAAATGATATTTATTCTATTCAAATGAAATTGCCTATTAATAATTATGATAGTAATTATATATATCAATATAAAAAATCAACTGATACAGAATGGGCAGATTTTTCTGATTATTATGTAGCAAGTGATAATTCATTTGAAGATGTATTTTATGATAATGGTTCATTTTATTATAGAATTTTAGATCAAGAAAATAATGTTATTTCAACGTCAAATTTAACAATAACTAGCATTGTTAAATCTAGTCCATATTTAACTTTTAATGTTAGTACACCTGATTTTTGTAATTTAGATATTGCAGATGAAAAATATGTAACTTGTAAAAATTTAGATATTATTACTCATAATTTGTTTGAAAATAATGCAGTAGGTTATTATTCATTTGATAATGAAAATTGGACAATTTTCTATAGTGATACTACTTTAAAAATAGTTAATAATGGTACTTTATATTTTAAAGTAGTAAATATCAATGATAATAACAATATTTTATCAACATATACTTATTTAATTTCTGGAGTTGATGAAAATATAACTATTTTAGATGAATATAAAATAAAATTTATAAGTAATTTAGCAAGCAATAAAATTTATACAAATTTATCTATTATTTTTTACAATGTTGATCAAGAAAATAGAAAATATTATATTTCATCAACTGATGATTTACAAACTTGGATAAATGTTACAAGTTTATTAGTTGATAATGATAATTATTCAAAGAAATATGATTTAAAATTATTTAATAATGGAACAATTGGAGCAAAAGTTGAAGATAATTCTGGAAATATTTTATCTTATTCAACTATAACAATTACTAAAATTGAAAATTCTAGTTCTATATCATTCAATAATATAATAGCTAGTTTTAAAACAGGAATATTCGAATCATTTACAAATGTTTATTCATTAATTAGAAATAATAGATTAGGTAATTATACATTTATAATAATAACTTGTAGTATTATAATTTTACTTGTAAAAAGTATGAAACGTTAAAAATTAGAAAGGAGCAAATGCAATGAATATTTTATTAGTTAGTGAAATAAATGATTTTTTCTCATTTATTTGGTCAATAATATCAAATTTAATTGAAATAATTAAAAATATTATTGAATTTATTTACAATTTAATCAAAATTATTCCAACTTTTTTAGAATTTTTGCCTAATGAAATAAAAATAATTTTTATTCCAGTTATAACAATAATTTTCATTGTATTTATTTACAATTTTATTAAATGACAATAATAAAATTATTTATAAAATTTTCAAATACAATACTACAATTTAAAATATTTAATACAGAATTAATAGATTATATGATTACATTTGCAATATCAATAACGATATTTAAATTGATTGGTATTACTGGTGGTATCAAAATTAAAAAAAATAAAAATAAAGGGAGTGAATAAAAATGGCATTTATTTTAGGAATTTCAATTACTTTAAATATTATTTCAATTTTAGGATTTTTGTTTATTTATAAATATTCGTTAAAAGGTTTAAAACATAAACTAGAAAATTATGCGTTAGAAAATTTTATGGAATTAGATACATCTAATTTTGATATAAGAGGTGTTAAAAATGATTATTAATGATATAGCAAATTTAGTAAATACAATGATTTTGAATTTATATTCAAAAGGAATAACATTTTATCAAATATTAATTGGTTTATTTATATTTAATATCATAATATTTTATATTTCAAAATTATTAATTCAAGCAAGAAAAGTTAAATTTTGTTAAAAGGAG
>CAZXOH010000123.1:0-2511 GCA_964642345.1 uncultured Muribaculaceae bacterium
TTTCACCCTTTTTTGCCATTTTATTTCCTCCTCCCAAAAAACACTATTATTATTATATCAAATTATTTATATTTTTCAAATATTTATTTCGAAAATAATTTCATAGCTGCTATATTATAACACATTATTCATATAGTTCAAAGTATTTTTTGCTAATTTGATTACTAATTCGTTTGTTAACACTTGTTTGATAATAAGAATCAGCAGTAGCAATATCGGGTGAAACTACTACAAATACAACTTGTGGGTTATCATATGGGGCATATCCTGCAAATGTAGCAGATATTGTTTCGGTATCAATTACTCCGTCTCCATCTGTGTCAACAAAACTTTGACTTGTACCTGTTTTCCCCGCTGGTAAATATGTTTTATCAATATAGTTTGAACCTGTTCCACCATAGTCTAAAACTTCTTTAAATCCTTGTTTTACTCGATCTATATATATTTGTTCTGTATTTACTTTATTTAATATTTCTGTTTTGTTTTCAAATATTTTTTTTGTCAAATTTGAATCATAACTATATACTTCTTTTAATAAATATGGTTTTATTCTATTTCCATCATTAACAATAGTACTCATATATTGTAATAATTGAATTGGTGTATAGTTATCATATTGTCCAATTGAAAAGTCTAATAATAATCCTCCTTTTTCTTGCTTTCCTTTATATCCTTCTATTTCTAGTGGTAAATCAATTCCTGTTTTAACTCCTAATCCAAATTCAGCAAATGTATCTCTATATATTTTAAAAGCTTCACTACTTGGATTAAATGGCATATCGTAAAAATAGCTTGAACCAGCTACTTTAATAGCAGTATAGAATTGATAAACATTACTTGAATATTTTAATGCTTTTAAATCATCAATTGTTCCCAAGTTTTTCCAAGAACATTTAGATGGTGCTCCTTTTAATTTTATACAACTATCATATCTTGTTTCTCCTATTTTTAAAGCACCTGTATTATATCCTACTATTTGTGATGCACCTTTTATTATCGAACCAACTACTATAGGAGATGTTAATATTCCTGGAGTATAATCATATATGGTTCCATTTATTATTTGCTTTCCAGCCATTGCTAAAATTTCTCCTGTTTTAGGGTTTCCTATTAATACAAATGATCTATTGTAGTATGTTGTATATGGTTCATTTTTAGTTTTTGTAATTTCTTCTGTAAGTATTTCTTCTACGGCTTTTTGTAAATCTATATCTATTGTTAAGACTAAATCATTTCCTCTATGTCCGCTACTTATTAATTCTAGTTTATTTCCTATTCCTAATTTATATTTGTTTCTTTCACCTTTTAAATATTCATCATATTGCAATTCTAAATAGCTAGTTCCAACTCTATCAGAAATATTATATCCTTTATTCAAATATTCATCTTTTGAATCTGATGGAATTTTTCCCACTGTACCTAATATACTTTTAAATACTGTGTCATACAAATATATTCTTTCCCAATCTAATTTTATATCTATTCCGCTTAAATTAGATGTTGCTACATACGCATATTCTTTTTCTGTTACATTTTCTTGTTTTATTATTTTTTCTGCATATGAATATCCATCATTCATTAAAAAATATATTTTGATTGCTTCTTTATCTAATTCAGTGTATTTATCTATTTCTTCTTGTTTTACTCTTTCGATTTTATATTTTTCAATATCGTTACTTGATATTTTTCTTTCTTTCAATTTTTGATATTCTTCTTTTGTTATTAGCTTATTTGCTTCTTTATAATTGCTTTTTATCCAAAAATTTTTTATTTCTTTTTCTGTTAAATCACTATATTCAACTTCCAAGTGTTCTGCTAAATTATATGCAATTTTTATTTCTTCTTCGGTTGTATTTTTGTTTTTAGTATATGTTATTATTTTTAATGGTTTATTATCTACTAATAATATATGATTTCTATCATATATTCTTCCTCTTGGTGCTGTCGTACCTTCAATTATATTTCCAGTTAATAATTCTAGTTTTTCTTTATATTCTTTGCTATTTATAATTTGAATGTAAAATAAACTTAAAAAAAGAATAAATATTATAATTATTATCATTATTGTTAAAATATTATATCTCATATTTACAATTTTATTTATATCTATATATGGTTTTGAAAAATTAATTTTATTTTTTTTCATAGTTCACCTCATTAATTTGTAATTACCCCATATACTTTATTAGAGGTGATTATTCTTGCTTAAATATTATATCGAAAAATATGTGAATAATATGTCGATTAATGATATTACTAGTTTTGCTTCTAAAAATAATTTTTCTTTAACTAATATGGAAACCAAGATTATTTATGAAACAATTAAGTCTGATTGGAAAACTATCGTTTTTGATGATCATAATATTGTTTTAAACAAAATTAAAAATAAATTAAATACAGATTTATATTTTAAAATTAATGATTTAATTCTTTCATATAAAGAAAAATATAGACAATTATTATAAGAAAAATTAAAACATACAAAAAACTTCATTACATGAAGTTTATAAT
>CAZXOH010000124.1:0-2505 GCA_964642345.1 uncultured Muribaculaceae bacterium
CTGGTTGACCTTTACCTTTACCCATACGAGTTTCTAAAGGAATTTTAGTTAATGAAAGGTGAGGGAATATATTTATCCATACTTTACCTCCACGTTTCATATATCTTGTCATCGCTACACGAGCAGCTTCGATTTGATTTTGAGTAATCCATGCTCCTTCGCAAGCCATCAATCCATATTCTCCAAAACTAATAGTTTTGTTACCTCTTGTTACGCCATCATAATGTAAACGGTGAGGTCTTCTATATTTAGTTCTTTTTGGTACTAGTGCCATTTACATTACCTCCTTTTTGTTTTGAGGCAAGAATTTCTCCTTTATATATCCATACTTTAACACCGATTTTACCATAAGTAGTATCAGCTTCTTTATGAGCATAATCTATATCTGCTCTTAAAGTATGAAGTGGAGTATTTCCTTCAGAATATCCTTCAGTTCTAGCCATATCGGCTCCACCTAAACGACCTGATACTGAAGTTTTAATTCCTTTTGCTCCTGCTTTCATTGCATTTCTAATTGCTTTCTTTTGTGCAATTCTAAATGATACTCTATTTTCAATTTGATGTGCGATATTTTCAGCTACTAATGCAGCATCAATATCAGGATTCTTAACTTCCATAATTGAGATTTGTACATTTTCATCAACTAATTTTGATAATTCTTTTTTTAATTTGTCAATTTCGTCTCCACCATGACCAATTATTACACCTGGTTTAGCAGTATATATAATAATTTCTGTTTTAGTGGCATTTCTTTCAATAAGAATACTTGAAACTGCTGCGTCTTTTAATTTTTTAGTTAAGAATTTACGAATTTTAACATCATTATTTAAGTATTTAGAAAAATCTTTATTTCCTGCATACCATCTTGATTCCCAGTCTTTATTAATTCCAATTCTAAGACCAATTGGGCTTACTTTTTGACCCATCAGTTTTCCTCCTATCTTTCGTCACTAACAACTATTGTTATATGACTTGTTCTCTTTCTAATTGGATCTACATGTCCACGTGATCCAAATTTCATTCTTTTCATTGTTTGACCTTCATTAACATATGCTTCTTTTACATATAATTTAGTTTTATCTAATCCTAAGTTATTTTCAGCATTAGCAGTAGCTGAAGTCAAAACTTTTCTACTTAATCTTGTAGCTTCTTTATTTATATTTGCTAAAATTTTATCTGCTTCTTCTACGCTTTTTCCACGTATTAAATCTATAACTAAACGGGCTTTACGAGGTGCAATTCTAAGTCCTTTTGCAATCGCTTTTGCTTCCATTTTAGTCCTCCTTCCTGACAATTAATTATTTTTTACCTTTGTCATCGCCATGTCCACCAAATTTACGTGTTAATGCAAATTCTCCTAATTTATGTCCAACCATATCTTCTGTTACATAAACAGGAATAAATTCTTTACCATTATGAACAGCAAATGTGTGTCCAATAAATTCAGGATAAATTGTTGAACGGCGAGACCATGTTTTAATAACTTCTTTTTTACCTGATTCATTTGCTTTTTTAACCTTATTCATTAAATGTTCATCTATGAATGGTCCTTTTTTTAAGCTTCTTGCCATTTAAATCATCCTTTCACTATTTTGTTTTACGACGACGAACAATTAACTTATCAGAAGCTAGTTTGTTCTTACGTGTTTTATATCCTAATGCTGGTTTACCCCAAGGAGTAACTGGACCTTTACGACCGATTGGCGCACGTCCTTCACCACCACCATGTGGATGGTCATTAGGGTTCATAACTGATCCACGAACTGTAGGTCTAATTCCCATATGTCTTTTACGACCTGCTTTACCTAGGCTTACTAATTCATAATCAGCATTTCCTACTTCACCAATAGTAGCTCTGCAAGTACTTAATACTTTACGAACTTCGCCACTAGTTAAACGTAATAATGTGTATTTACCTTCACGTCCTAATATTTGAACGCTAGATCCAGCTGAACGAGCCATTTGACCACCTTTACCAGCTGTAAGTTCTACATTATGTACCATAGTTCCTTCTGGAATATTTGCAAGTGGTAATGAATTACCAACTTTAATGTCAGCATTTTCTCCACTTTCAATAACATTTCCAACTTTTAATCCTTTTGGAGCTAAAATATATCTTTTTTCTCCATCTTTATATGTAATTAAAGCAATGTTAGCAGATCTATTTGGATCGTATTCAATAGTAGTAACAACTCCTTCAACACCATCTTTATCTCTTTTAAAATCAATAATTCTGTATTTTCTTTTTGCTCCACCACCACGGTGTCTTACTGTTATTCTACCTTGATTATTACGTCCACCATTTTTCTTTAGTGTAACTAATAATGATTTTTCTGGAGTACTTGTAGTAATTTCTTCATTTACTAACTTAGACATACCACGAGTACCATTAGTCATTGGTTTATAACTTTTGATAGCCATATTTATCTTCTCCTAACATTAATTAAGTTCAATTGAACTTCCTTCTTTTAATTTAACAATTGCTTTTTTTACTTTATTTGTTTT
>CAZXOH010000125.1:0-2293 GCA_964642345.1 uncultured Muribaculaceae bacterium
TTTTAGATATCGTAGTTATTATTATGATAAAGAAACAAAGTTATATTATTTAAATAATAGATATTATAATCCTCTGTGGGGTAGATTTATTAATGCAGATGGAATTATAAACGGAAATAAAGATGTACTAGGACATAATTTATATGCATATTGTAGTAATGACTTTGTCAATAAATGCGATTCATCTGGTAATTTCTTTGGTATGTTAGCATTAAAAGCAACCGCCTTATTCGTAGGTATAAAAGCACTTATCACAGTAGCATCTAATATCTATTTAAGAAATTCGAAAAAAGATTTATCATCGGATATGTTTAACAAATCAATGTATGATTCTAAAACACCTATTTCTAAAAGTATTGAAACTAAAATAATTGAGAAATCTAAAAATAGTACACCTGTTATAAATGCAGTTAACACTTGTATTGCAAAATCTAATAATACTAATTTTAAAGACTGTGAACCGGAAAATTTTGAGTTTACTTCAGCAGATGGCGATCTACATTATTCTATTCAACATGCTGATATTAAAATTAGTGGACTTCAACAAGAAGATAACTGGATTATTACTGTTAAAATGAGTGATACGTATGATTTTACAAAGTTTAGAACTGATGATTTCTTTACTGTTAGTACATTAGCAAATGATCTTGGTTATGTTATGCAGAAAACGGGGATGTTAAAACCTTATGATTGGGATGTACAGTATTCATTTATTTATGAAAATAATTAATAGGAGATAGAGTGTTATGGCAAAAAGTAAAATAAATAAGCTAATTTTATTAATGATTATGTTGATTGCTAGTGTTGTTTTTCTAGAATCAAAACTAAATGTAAATAATATAACATTATATATAAATTGGAAAATCTTTTTGCCAAAACCAACTTCTGAAACCACCATATTTAAATATGAATATAGAGAAGGTGAAGATTTAAGAATATGGAATTATGAAAACAATGATAATGTACCTCTTTTTTCAAAAAAATTAGATAAAATTAATAATATCAATTTAGTGAAAACTTTGATTGAAAAATATTATTCTTATTTAAATGAATCAGAGCAAGAACTGTTTAAAAAAAATATTGATTATGATACTATATTAAGTACAGATAATTATTATTTATACAAAACAGAAAATAATGAAAGAGGAATGCTAATATTAATATTTTCTGAAAAAGAAAAAAAATTATATATATTTAATGTTAATCATTAGTAAGAGAGGTGAAAAACCTCTTTTTATGTTATAATAACTATATAAATAATCAAAAAATAGAAGAAGGAAAGTGATTTGTATGAAGAAAAAAAATAAGATTATTATTTGTATAATTATATGTTTAGTAATTGTTTTGATTAATCTTTTTGATTATTATTATAATCAATTACCTACCGTAATTTTAAAAGATAATTTAACGGTAACTGCATTATCAGATGTTACAAATTTATCATTTATAGAAAAAATAGAAGACGGAGTTGTTATTTCAAAGGAAGAAAAAATTGATACAACTTCACTTGGTAAAAAAGAAATTGTTATTGTAATAAAAAATAAATGTGGAAAAGAAAGAAAATACAAATATTTCATTGATGTCATCAATACTAATTAATTTTTATATAAAAATTAATATTGTGCTAATTGTGAGTAGAAAAAATAAATGAAAAGAGGAAATTTGTATGAACAAAAAATTTATTGTTATTATTTTAATAATATATCTTGTCATTTTTGCAAATTTTATAAATATAATAGGTAATAGTTCTGACGGAAAAAAGACAATCTTTACAATAACAAACCGAAAATATTATATGTTTCATACAAGTGCCTTTGATTATGAAGAAAATGGTGAAACAGTTAAGGTTCCAATAGAATATCACTTGTCAAGAACAGATTATGGTAGTGCAATTGTAAATAATGTACAAAAGTATAAAATATTAGAATCAGAAAAAATAATAATATTAATTGGGAAACAACCTTATCATCAAGAAGAAAATTTTAAATATATTGTATTAAATTATGAATCTGATATATGTAATTATTACAATAACGTGGAAGATATTACTGAAATTGATGTAAGAATAATTGAAAAAGATGATTGGCTAATTCCACACCATAATTCATAGGAAAAGAAGATTTAGATAATTCTAAATCTTTTTTAATAGAAAAAATTAATTTTTATTGAAAAAGTGATAAAACTAAATTGGTTATTAAATGGGGTCCGTAACCGCTGTGGTTCCGTTATGCAAGGGTTCGACCCCCTTATCGCGCCCCATTTTTTAATGCTGTTTTTAAAAGTGAGAGAAGTA
>CAZXOH010000126.1:0-2245 GCA_964642345.1 uncultured Muribaculaceae bacterium
CACCCTATATATATAAATATATATATAATAATGGTTTTAAATAATAATATTTTTTTATAATAGAAAAAAAACGTTAAAAAATTTGACAATTTTTAGTGGTAGAACTTAAAATTAAATTAATCTCACTTAGAAAGGAGCAAATAAAATGAATAAAAAAGAATGTAAAATTATTGGTTATGGCAGTTACGCAGATAAAGAAACTGGTGAACTTAAATTTAGAATTTGTATGTGTGTTGACGGAAATAATCCAGAAAAATATACAGGTAAAGTTGCTGTTTTCGCATTTTTATCTCAAACAGATGAACTTGAGAATAAATTAAAAAGGGCTGTTTTAAATGAAAATGTTAAATGTTATTACACAACAGAAGAAAACATTGTTACAGGAAAAACTAGAGTTTCTGATATATACGTTGATTAATTTTAAAAAGGTTCGATAATTCGAACCTTTTTATTTTTTAAGAAAGGAGCAAAAAAAATGGAAACAAGTGCAATAGGTACATTATTTACATCAGTAACTGAAGTTACTATAAATATTATGACATTACTTGAAAATGTTGCAACATCATTACTAAATAATGTAATATTCCAAATAGTAATTGGAATTGTTATTTTAGGCATTATTATTAAATTAATATTTAATTTAATATTTCATTTAAAATTAAAAAATGGAAGTTATTCAATTGGAGATGTTAAAATTCAAGGTTATAATAATTATAAAATAAGAGGTAAAAAAATTAATCAAAAACAATTTGATGATTTATTTTATAAAGCAGAAGATGAACACAATTTTTCTGATAATGAAATAATAGGTTATCTTGATTAAAATATAAAGGAGTGAAAAAAAATGGCTTGGTTTAGTAATGGAAGAAAATATTGGAAACATCAAGGAAGAATTTATTCATGTAGAGTAAAACATCATTTTAAAAAAAAATCAAATGATAATAAATATAATTTCAAATATGCAAGCGAAAGAAAAAGATATAATAATGATTTAAAAACAAATGAATTTGCTTGGATGGATGCTTTAGATTCTATGACTAATAATTCTAATAATTCTAATAATTTTAAAAATGATTTTGAAATTGATAAAAGATTAGAAAAAGCAAATGATGATTATCTTGATTCAATGTACAATGCTATTGAATATGATGAAATTGAATTTTAATTAAAAATTTTCGTTAAAAAATTTGACAAAATTAAATATATTAATTTATACTTAATTCAATGAACTAAAAATGATTTCACTTTTTCTAAAATCCTTCTTTTTATTTCTAGTTAAAAAAACATTTTTAGTTTATCAATAGACAATAGGTTCGAACCCCTATTGTCTGTTTTTTTTCAAGAAAGGAGCAAAAAAAATGGAAACAAGTGCAATAGGTACATTATTTACATCAGTAACTGAAGTTATTACAAATATTATGACATTATTTGGTACAGTTGCAACATCATTACTAAATAATGTAATATTCCAAATAGTAATTGGTATCGTAATTTTAGGTATCGTTATGGGAATTGTTTTTACTTTAGTAAGAAAATTACGTAGAAAATAGAAAAGGAAGATAATCATCTTCTTTTTTTATATAAAAAAATTTTTCGTTAAAAAATTTGACAATTTTTAGTAGTAGAATTTAAAATTAATTTAGAGGTGTTGTTATGGAAACATTTATTAATGATTTTGGAATCTTCTTTAATAAAATATTTGAATGTGTAAGTAAATTATTTAATTGGTTTATTTCTACAACTTTAGGAGAGATTTTATTATTTCTAATTATAATAAGCTTATTTTTATTTATCATAAACATGTTTGTTGATTTTAAGGATTAAAATGACATTTACAGATTTTATTAATTCAATTATTAATTCATTTTTAAATGTATTTAATTTTATAATAAGCATATTTGATCTAATAATTTCAAACAATTGGATAAAATTAATAATATTTATAACATTAGTTTATTTTGTAATAGATTTCTTTAGTGAAATAATAGATTTAATTTTTAATATTTTTTCAATGAAAAAAGCAAATTCCAAACAAAAAACAACAACAAAAACTAATTTAGATATAGAATAGAGGTAATTAAATGAAAATACTTTCGCTTAAATATAAAATACATAAATTAGTAAATTTAGCATTCTATTTTATAATATTTGCAATTGGCTTTTTGTTAGGGGGTGGACAATTTGAAAAAATATTTAATATTTTTAATAATATTTTTAACTAGTTTCTTTTTTGTAGGAAATGTAA
>CAZXOH010000127.1:0-2230 GCA_964642345.1 uncultured Muribaculaceae bacterium
TATGACCCCTTGCTTGTAAGGCAAGTGCTCTAACCAACTGAGCTAATCGCCCATATAACACAATAACACGTACTGGACGTAATTAAATATAACATTTCTAAACATATTTGTCAATAGAATTTATTTTTTTTTCATAAGAATTTATTTTTTTTACAATAATTCTAAATTTTTTTACTATTTTTAATATTATCTTCTATCCATTTTGGTAAATTATACTCCAATGTTTTAAATCCATGTTTTGTTTCTACAATTTTTTTCTTTTTTATACCTTTTCCTCTATAATCAAGATTCTTAATGCTCAATCTCAAATGAGATTCTTTTTTATTAATATCTAAAATTTCAGCATATATAGTCTCATTTTCTTTAGCAAAATAATTTGGATCTTTAACAAACCTATCAGATACCTCAGATATATGTATTAATCCATTATAACGTTCATCAGCTTTAACAAATATACCATAATCAGTTACACCAGTAACCGTCACTTTGATAATTTTACCTTTTGAAAAATTTGTCATATTGACACCTCGTTTCTCATTATAGCACAATTTATTCACGATTAAAAGTCTTTACTTGTTTAAAAACTTGTTATATACTTAATTTACATTAATTACGAAGTATATTATTAAGCATATTAAATAACATCGGAAAGGAACAATACTATGAGCAAAAACTTAAACACAAACATAGAAAAAAAAATAAATGAGACTTTGGATACAATCAGGCCCTTTCTTATTAATGAAGGTGGAAATATCGAATTTATCAGATATGATAGTAACACAGGTACTATTTTTATTAAAATGATTGGTGCTTGTGCTGAATGTTCTTACATTGATTACACATTAAATGAAATAATAAAAGATGCATTGCAAGAAGAAATACCTGAAATAAAAAAAGTTATTAATTTATGATAACTTTTTATTCATATCTTTTCATTTTTTTATATTTTTATCAAACACATTTAAGCATATTCAAACACATTATTATGTGTTTTTATTATATTTATTAACTCATTTATTATGTCCATTATTTTTATTATGCTTTTTCATTCATTTATTCCATATGGCCAAATTACATATATACTATCACCTACACTATATTGCCAATATTTAAATGCAAATATTTTTTGAATAAAACTATTCAATTTCTACATTGACATTTTTGTCCAATTCCATAATAACATTTACAATTATTACGACTTACAGAATTTTATATTTCAGAAATCCATTCAATATGTGGCAATATGAAGAACTGTTTGAGATATAACGACAATTCATATAAAAATAATTGATAATCATCGACCTTCTGCACCACTTTTTTTATTTTATTTTCGTTCTCATTTTTACTCACAACTTTTTCATACAAATCAAAATAATATGATGGAAAAAATAATCTAATGTATAGCAATTTTAACTCGGTAATGGTATAATCAGCTTTTTCTAAATAGTTTATAATCTTCATTTCTTCCTTACATCTATAGTTATACATAAAATTACTTTTATAATATTCACAAAAATCTCTAATCCTTGTATCAAAAATTAAATTCAACGGGTTATAAAAATCATAATATTTACTTCCCACATCAATTCTTCTATGTTGTAAATATAAATTATTATTTGAAATATAATTATTAATCATGCAAATTGCATTTTCCGCTATACCTACAAAATAGTCTATGCTTTCTCTAATCAACGGATATTTTAGTCCAAATTCGCTTACTTGATATTCAAAATAATCTATTTTCCGTATCCACAAAGATTTCCAATCATTAGCACACAAATTTATAAAAGCAGACTTTATTAAATTATCATTTATTTTATACTGAAATTCATATATCATATTTAATGTTATATTTTTGCTATAATCATTATTTATTTTTAGTAAAATATAATTATTCTCATTCATTATTGTTACAATGTTATCAAACTTATTTTTTATAATTTTATAAGCATAAATATTGTTATAATTAAGATACATATTTAATTCATATATATTATTAATTTGTTCCACATAATTATCGCAATTTTGAAATGCATACGTATCAGAATCTGTCTCAATAAAAAATACATCCCCACTTTGTCGAATATTTTTTACTTCAATATTATAAAAATATTTTAATGTATTTTTCATAATAATCCCTCATTAAATTTTATGAAAATTCTGGTTTTTTATACAAATAAAAAAATGACAAAATAAATTTTGTCATCCGCCCCAAATGGGGCTTTTTCTT
>CAZXOH010000128.1:0-2211 GCA_964642345.1 uncultured Muribaculaceae bacterium
TAGTAATTACGGTTATTGGACATCAACGACATATGGAGCGGCCGGCTCTGGTAGCATTGTGTGGCACGTGCATAGGTATGGCACCTTGGGCAACTGCAGTGCTTCTTATGCTGACTACGGTGTTCGCCCAGTTATAACAGTTTCAAAAGATTTACTTTCAACTTCAAAAAAATCTGAAACAGAATCTGAAAAAGAAACAACAACAAAAGTATATGAAAATGGAACAGCAATATATTATAATCCAGTAACAGGAACAACATGTGATTCAAGTGAAGCAGTAAGTACAACAGGAACAAAGACAGGATGTATGAAATGGTATACATTTAATGATAGTAGTGAATCTTCAACAGTAAATGTAATACTAGATCATAATACAACAGCAACATTGGCTTGGTATTCAAGTAATAAAAATGTAGCTTATGAATCAAGTAATATAAAACCTGAAGTAGATAAATTAGTAAGTGAATCAAAATGGGTAGATACACCAAGACTAATAAGTGCTGAAGAAGTAGCTCAAATTACCGGAAATACAAGTTGGACAAATACAAGTAATTGGTTTTGTTTAGATACAAATCAATCCGATACAAATTATTGTGAGAAATCTCAAGGAACAAGTAAATACGCATGGTTATTCGATTATACAAATGGATGTACAAGTTATGGATGTAACGTAGCTGATAGTAGTAATTCTGGGTATTGGACATCAACGACATACGGTGCGGCCGGCTCTGGTGGCGATGTTTGGTTCGTGACTGGGTCTGGCCGCTTGGACTACTTCGATGCTTCTGATACTGTCTTCGGTGTTCGCCCAGTTATAACAATACCTAAATCAAGATTATCCTAAAAATGTCGAAAAATCGACATTTTTCTTTATAAACAAAGAAAATTATTGAAAAACAAAAATAAAAGTGCTATACTATCAGTAGTCGAGAAGGGAGGGATATCGTGACAAAAGTAATCGTAAAAAATGGAAATGTTGAAGGCGCATTAAGAGTAGTAAAACAAAAAAGTGCAAAAGATGGTTCCTCTAAAAAACTTCGTGAAAGACAAGAAGGTTATATGAAACCTGGTGTAAAAAGAAGACTAGCAAAAAAAGAAGCTATAAAAAATAGTAGAAGAAAACAAAGAGAAAATTATTAAGAGCTTTATAGCTCTTTTATTGAAAGGAAATGTATATGAGAGAAAGAATATTTGATGATTTAAAAAATGCAATGAAAAATCAAAATAAAGACTTGTTAGCAGTTATTCGTATGGTAAAAGGTGCTATATCACTAGAAGAAATTAATAAAAAAAGAGAATTAAATGATGATGAAATAATTGATGTAATTAGTAAACAAATAAAAACAAGAAAAGAATCAATCATTGAATTTGAAAAAGGTAATCGTAATGACTTAGTTGAAAAAACAAAATCTGAAATTGAAATATTAAAGAAATATATGCCTGAACAACTTAGTGAAGAAACAATAAAAAATGAAATAGAAAAAGCATTTGAAGAAATAAAACCAACTGGTATGTCTGATATGGGAAAAATAATGGGAAAAGTTACACCAATATTTAGAGGAAAAGCAGATATGTCATCAGTTAGTAAGATAATAAAAGATAAACTTTCAAATATTTAATAGCTTTTTTTAAATTTTTCTTTTTTTTTTATTTAATTTATAGTATAATTGTATTTAGATTATAGGAGATGATATTGTGAAATACGTCTATACAAGTATTGATATTGGCTCTGATTCTGTTAAAGTAGTTGTATCAGAATTATTTCAAGGTAAATTAAACTTATTAGCAGCATCTTCTGTTAAATCTAAAGGAATAAAAAAGGGATTAATCGTTGATGGAAAAGAAGCAAGTTCATCATTAAAAAAAGCATTAAAAGATGTTGAACAAATGCTAGGATTTAAAATTAACAAAGTAATAGCAACAGTACCAAATTATTTTTCTGAATTTGTTATTATAAAAGGTAGTATTGACTTAAATCCAGATATGGAAATAAATGGACAAGATATAGTTAAAGTATTTGGAAAAGCAATGAAATCAAAAGATAAAGGTAACAAAGAAATGGTAACTATTATTCCTATTGATTTTACAGTTGATGATGAAACAGGAATTAAAGATCCAAAAGGAAAACATGGTAGTAAATTATCAAATCGTTCAGTAATGGTACTTACACCTAAAAAAAACATATTATCAGTTGTAAGTTTACTAGAAAAT
>CAZXOH010000129.1:0-2120 GCA_964642345.1 uncultured Muribaculaceae bacterium
TATTTTTTACTTTCTACAAATACATATAAATCATTATTAAATGAAAGATTATTAATAATATTAACCATTTCTTCATAATTTAAACTTTTTATTTGATTAAATAAATCAGTATTAAAATATCCATTATTAATAATTGAATTTGTAATCATATTATTAATTCTAAATATACTATCACTAGAATATATAATTGAACTAATAAAAATCTTCTTCTTTCTTTCAAATGTTTCTTTGTCAGGAATAATAGATAAATTTTTAACAATTTCTTTTATTAAATCATTTTCTAGTTTAGTTTCTGCACCAAAAACAACTAATAAATGTTTTTCAGTATTTATAAAGTAATAATTAATATCTTCATCAATAATTCCTTTTTCTTTCATATTTTTACTAAAATCTGATGTAGCGTCAAAAATTGCATCAAAATATAATGATAAATATTGCTTAACTATTTTCATATTATAATTACCTATATTTATTTTAACTCCATAATAAACTTTGGGAATAGTTACGTTCATTTTAATAATTTCTTCTTTTTTTGATACTTGATCCGGTTCTTCAGGAATAATATTTATAAAAGGTACTTTTTTTCTTTCAACAAGATTTTTTTTAATAATTTCAATTGTTTTATTTGGATTTACATTTCCTGTAATGACAATAAACATATTAGATGGATTATAGAAAGTTTCATAACATTTATATAAATCTTCTTTTGTAATTTTTTTTACGCTTTCAATTGTACCACCTACTTGCATTTTAACAGGATGATTAATAAAAGCATTTTCTACTATTTTATTAAAACCTTTTCTAAATTGATTATCTTCGTACATTTTTAACTCTTGAATAATTATTCCTTTTTCTTTCTCAACATTTTTATCTGTAAAATATGGATTTCCTGTAAAATTAAGTAACGTTTTCATATTTTCTTCAAAATTACTTGGAGAAGAAAATAAATAAGTGGTTTGATTATAATTAGTAAAAGCATTTGCATCAGCGCCATTATTACTAAAAAGAGTAAAAGGATCAATACCATTTTCCTGTTCAAACATTTTATGTTCTAAAAAATGTGCGATACCAGCTGGCATATCATATAATTTTTCTCCTATTTTGAAACTATTATTATTTGAACCATATTTTGTTGTCAAAGTAACATAAATATTATTCGAATTATCTTTAGGAACTACATATATTTCTAATCCATTATCTAATTTTTCATAAAATAAATCTAAATCTAAATTGTTAATTGTTGTTTTATTCATTTTCTTCACCTTCTATTAAAACAATTTTATTTAAATACAATTTTTTTGCCAAAGAAATTACATCTTTTTTGGTTACTTTATCAATATTTTTGATTTTTTCTTCATATAAATCACTATTAATGAAATTATGAGAAATATACATATTAATAATTGAACTAGGAGAATCAAATAATTCTAAAGCACTATTTTTATATATTTTTTTGCCATTTTCTAAATCTCTATCATCAAAATTTCCTTTTTTTATTTCTTCTATTTGTTCTGTAATTAATTTTTTAACAAATTCATAGTTTGAAGCATCAATACCAGATTCTATAATCATAATTCCAGTTAAAATATTATATCCAGAATTTATATTGTAACATAGAGATTCTTTTTCTCTTACTGTTTTAAATAATAATGAGTCAGCACTTCCACCTAATATATATGAAAGCATTCTAGAAACATATCTATTTTCAAAATCACTAATTTTTTCAAAGTTATAACCCATTAATAATTTTGCTTGATTTATAGGTAATTTTTCTCTATATAAAGATTCATCACCTATATTATTTTCTAGAATAAAATGATTTATTTTATTTTTTTTTCTTTTTTTAACTTTAAATATTTTTTCAAAAATTTTTTTTATTTCTAATGAATCAATATTTCCTATTATATAAATATTTATTTCATCATTATTTATCACATTTAAATAATATTCATATAAATTATTAGAATTTATTTTTTCTAAATCATCATAATTTGGTAAAAAAGATAAAGGATTATTAGGATTGATTTCCTTAATTAAACAATGCTTTCCATAGTATCCAGGATTATCTTTAATACTATCGATATTATTTTTTACTATTCTTTTTGCAATATTAAATGATA
>CAZXOH010000130.1:0-2011 GCA_964642345.1 uncultured Muribaculaceae bacterium
GAATGCTTTTTCCTAATCCCATTTCATCAGCTAATATACCGCCTAAATCACATTTATATATTGTATTTAACCATTTTACACCATCTTTTTGATAATCTCTTAATATTTTTTCATCATTTTTATCTAGTTTTATGTTAACATCTTTATATTTATTGAAGTTTTCAATAAATTGGTCAAATAAATTGTTTGTTTTTATATTTTTATAATTTGCTTTTTTTAAACTATCAATATAAAGAGCTCGATATTTAGGTATTTCTACATCACCAGTTGTTATGTCATCTTTTGATAAATCTAAATCTAACATTAAACGATTTAATTCATTTAATTCTTCATTATTTTCTAATGATATTACATTATTATTTTTTAATTTATAATATTTTTTCTTTTGTTTTAATGCACTAAATAAGTTATTTAATTCTTCATTATTTACTTGGTCAACTTCAAATTTATAGGACATTATTCCATCTTTACCTATACTAAAATTATTTGAAACCATTGTTTTTTTTATGATATTTGTATTATCAATTTTTTTACTTGTAAATATTTCATATTTTTCAGATAATCCATTTAACTCATCTTCAATAAAGGTATAAATATCATCTATTTCTGTCATTATGAATGAGTTATTTTCTTCAATAAAACCATAATTTATTATTTCATTAATTACTTCGTTTTCTGTTTCAATATCTCTTAATATATTTTCTTTTGAAAAATAGTTTATTTCTTTTTCTTTATATTCAAATACAACATTACATTTTAATTTTGAATATTGAATATCAAAATATAGTTTTATTTTTGGTTTTACTGGTAATGAAATTTCAGTTATTTCTTCATCTATTGATATATTGTTTTTAATTTTATTAAATAGCCCTGAACTAAATTTATTTAATTGTTTTTTATCAAAAATAAGTTCATTTATTTTATTTTGTTTTAATATATTTAAGTAATCTTTTTCTTCTTTAGATAATATATATAAATTATTACTATAAATGATGTATTTACCATCACAAATGAATTGGTATCTATCAAAGTCATATATGTTTAATTTAAAGTTATCATCTTCTTTACTTAAAATAAATTCTGTTGGTAATCCATTATATACATGATATATTACTTGTCCATTAATTAAGAAATTATTATCTTTTATTATATTTAAAATTGTTTTAAATTCTCTATTATTTATGTCTATATTAGCAGTGCCATAATAAGAATTTAATATATCAAGGTCATCATTTACAAAATTCAATATTTCTTTTGTAGTATTATCAAAGTAGTGTTTACTTGCATCATAAGTAAATAATTTACCAAATTCATATATTCCATTATTATTGTAACTTTCTAAAAATTCTTTTAATTTTGAAATTGTTGAAATAAGATATTTCTTTTTTATTCCTATATGAAATTTTAGATAAATTTCATTATAATTAGTGTTAAATTCTACTTGTAAGTCTACTTTTTCTTTAATTGAATTTATTGTATTTGTTTGATATTTTTTTAATATAGATTTAGTTATTTCTATAGGATCTATTATTTCATATTCAATTATTCTATTTAAATTTTGAATTAAAACAGCAGCTAAATGCTTACAAGTTTTTTCTTTTTTAAATTGTAAACAATCACAATTGGTTTCTAATATTTTATCACCATTGTTTACTATCTTAACATTATATACATTACTACTATATTCTGATTTTACATAAAAATTATGAATATAATAGTTTTTTGATTTTTCTATTCTATCTTCTCCGACATATCTATATGGATAATTTCTTCCTTTAAAAAATGAATCATAACCAACCATTTTTATAATTAATTGCCAAAAATTCATACAACCACCACCAAATATATATATATATTATCATTTTTTTTATTATTAGTAAATTTATTTATACTAAAATGTTGAAAATCCTGAATTCTCATAAATGCACATTTATTAAAAAACGTGTTTTTAGTTTGAGAAACATATACAAAGGACTTTCTAAAATAGAAGAAACATTTAAGATAACAAAAT
>CAZXOH010000131.1:0-1996 GCA_964642345.1 uncultured Muribaculaceae bacterium
CTATAATTGCTAATATTACTATTACTGCTAATAGCTCAATTAATGTAAATCCTTTTTTCATAATCCTCCTACTTTCTATATATATATCATACCCCCCTCCCAGACACTTCTGTCAAGATAGAAATTTTGTTCGTTTTTTTACATTATTTATACAATTAATATACAAAAAAAGGACTTTTATATATTTGTCCTATTATATTTCATATTAAATTTTTCTATTTGACTTATTCTTTTTATTTTTGTTTTTGGTGTTGATTCAAATGTATCTATTTCTTCTTGTGAATTATTAATTGGATACATAGTAATTATGTCTTTACTATTTGCTTTTGTTACTACAATCATTTCATCTACAGTTTTATTATTAAATATTCCTATTTCTTTATATTGAATCTTATATTTATTGAATATATCAAGATCTATAATATTTTCTTTTTTTAATAATGGTTTAACTTCATCATATAATTTTTCAATATCTATATTTTCTGAAAAGTATGTTATATTTTTTTTAATTTTTTTATGTTCTTTAATATGTTCTATTGCAATATCTTTATTATAATTTAATATTTGTTTTTCAGAATATGTTTTTCCTTGTGGTAATACAGATTGTATATCAGCATTTACTAATAATGATAATTTTAATTTTTCTAGAATTTTTGAATCATATTTACAATTAGGATTTATTTGCAAAAAATATTCATATGCTTTATTATAATTTTCTTTTTGTATTTCCATAATTGCTAAAGTTTTTAAAGCAGAATTATTATATTTTCCATATTTAATTTTTTTTAAATACTTTTCAGCTTCTTCATATCTTTTTTTAATTATTAATATTTTTCCTATTTCTAATAAAGCTATATCATATTGTTTAAATAAATGATTTTGAATTGATTTTTTATATAATTCTAATGATTCATCTAATAATCCTTGTTTATATTTATATTCTGCTATTATATAACTTACATATGGAGACCATTCTATTTTATTTTTAATTTTTTCATAACATTTTGTTGCTTCTTCTAAGTTATTTTCTTTACAATATATTTGAATTAATTCTAGATATCCAGCTACAAATTCTTTATCATATGAAATAATTATTTTGAGTATTAATTCTTTTGCTTCTTTATATTGTTCTTTTGCTTTATATATTTTAGCTTTATAATATAAAACCAAATTTGTCAAATTTTTTTCTTTTTTTGTTATTACTGTATTTAATATTTTTTCTGCTTTATCATAATTTTCTTTTTGGATTTCTATTTTTGCTAAATACAATTTACTATTTTCTTGATGACAACCATTGTTATATATTACTTTTGTAAAATATTTTTGTGCTGAATCATAATCGCAAAATTTATAATAAAGACAAGCAATTTCAAAATATGCAAATTCTTTATTTTTATGATTTGTATTTTCTATTAAAAGAAATGTTTCAAGAGCTTTTTTTTCATTTCTGTTTATTTTATATGCAACTGCTAATTCATATAAAATATATCCAATATTTTTTGGATTTACTTCTAAT
Source organism: uncultured Muribaculaceae bacterium (assembly GCA_964642345.1). Taxonomy (GTDB): domain Bacteria; phylum Bacillota_I; class Bacilli_A; order RF39; family UBA660; genus CAJOJO01. Next base: position 1,517 of record CAZXOH010000131.1, read on the forward strand.
AATGGCTCCAATAATTGAATTTCTTTGTCATATTCTTCTAAACTACGATATAATTTCCCTTCAGATAATAAAACATAAGAATCTTCACCATAATAATTTTTATATTCCATAATTTGTTTTTTTGCTTCTTCATAATTTTTTTTATATATTAAATTATTTATTTCCTGTATTTTTTCTTTGGATTCATTTATTATTTTTTTCATATTATCCCCTCATGTGAAAAATATGTTATCATTTTTTTAGTTATTAGTCAATAATGATATTTTTATTAATTTGTTCAAAAAAAAAGAGAAATTTGACTCTTCTTAAAAAATTACAGTTTTTCTATTTGTTCTTTTGATAAGGATGTGATTTCCATAATGGTTTCTATTGGTAAATTTTTTTCAAGCATTTTTTTAGCGATTTCAATGCTTTTATTTAAAGAACCTTGTTTAATACCATCTTCTTTTGCATCAGCTATTAATGTATTATATTCTAGTT
>CAZXOH010000132.1:0-1979 GCA_964642345.1 uncultured Muribaculaceae bacterium
CTAAAATCTTCTGCATTTGTAGTTATACTAGCTAAAATACCAGCAAGTAATGAATATGCTATAAATGTTAATATCATTAAAATCAATGTAAGTGGTATTATATATATCAATTTATCAATAAATTGACTATTAAATACCGAATCTAAAATTCCACCTACTTCACCACCTAAACTATTAATAATAGTTCCACTTCCAAATAAATTTCTTGAAAACAAACCAATCATACCATATATTATTAATAATAATCCTTGTAATAAAACAAATATGTTACCAGATAATATTTTTGAAAAGAAGTGTGTTTTTGGGGATACATTTGAAATTATTATTTCCATGCCCCTAGTGGTTTTTTCATCATTCACTTCCATTCCAATCATTTGAATTAAAAATACTGTCAACATAAAGAAAGGTAATATTACAATTGGGAAAACAGTCGACATAATTGTTTCCATACTTTCATCCTCGGTTTTCTTAGTTTCATCTAATATAACTCTATCTATTTCAACTGCTGACATTATTTTATTAAGTTCATCTTTATCAATGTTAGTTTTAGATACTGCTACTGCATTCTTTGTTGCATTAGCGCTTTGATATAATATTTGATAAGGAATTGTATCAATATAGCCTTCAGATACAATTTTAATATTTAAAACCTTTTTTTCATCCGAATTAATTACAAATAAAATAATTTTATTATTTTCTTCTATTTCCTTTATTGCATCATTTTCATCTTTTTCATATTTTATTACATCAAATGATGAAGATCCATTAATTGTTTTACTTGTTGTATTAATTTGTTCTTTTAAAATATCAAATGTATATTCAGTATTATCAATAACATAAACTTTTGTTAGTTCATCAAAATCTCCACCAAAAAATTTGATAATTGAATCAATATTACATAAAGCAACTATACCTATTAATAATAGAACATTAACTATTTTAAACCATTTTGTATCAATTTTTCTTTTTAATGAAACTTTAGTTAAAAAATATAATTTACTTTTCATATGATTCACCTACTTTTGAAACAAATATTTCATTTAATGTTGGTTCTTCTACAACAAATTTTGTAATATTTTTTTTCTTACTTACTATTTTAAAAACTGATTCAATTATTTCTGAAGATTCAATTTTAACTTCAAATTCATCAGATTTTTCAATTACTTCCAAAACACCTTTGATTCCCTGCAATTCTTCTTTAGTTATGTTTCCTTTTACAAAAATATTTTTTTTGCGATATTTTTCTTTTATATCTTTTAAATATCCCTTTAATACTGTTTTTCCTTTCAAAATTATAACTAATTTTTTACAAAATAATTCAACGTGTTCCATTCTATGTGATGAGAAAATAATAATTGAGCCTTTTTTTGATAATTCTACTATTTCATTTTTAAATAGTTCAACATTAAATGGATCTAATCCACTAAATGGTTCATCTAATATTAATAATTTAGGTTCATTAATAATCGCCATAATAAATTGAACTTTTTGTTGATTTCCTTTAGATAGTTCTTTTATTTTTTTATCAATATAATCTGAAACTCCAAATTTATTTAATAAATACTTTAATCTTTCAATTATTTTATTTTCTTCCATTCCTTTTAATGTACCATAAAATATAGCTTGTTCTCTTACTGTCATTTTAACAAGTAAACTTCTTTCTTCTGTTAAAAATCCTATTTTATCAGTAACATTATAATCTATAGGTTTTCCATCCAAAAGAATAGTTCCTTCAGTGGCATCCAGTAATCCCATAATCATTCTAAATGTTGTAGTTTTACCTGCTCCGTTAACACCTAATAGTCCAAATATTTCTCCTTCTTTAACTGTAAAAGATAAGTTGTCTACTGCTTTAAAATTACCATAATATTTTGTTACGTTTTTTACTTCCAGCATTTTTTATCACGTCCTTCTAATATGTTCATTATACATCCTATTTAATATTAAGTAAATAATTAAACCTCCTGTAATTCATATGT
>CAZXOH010000133.1:0-1974 GCA_964642345.1 uncultured Muribaculaceae bacterium
ATTTTTGTCATTAATCTCACCTTTCATTATATATAATCAATAATAATTTTTATTATTTTTTACATATGTCAATTACAGAATCACATATATAATATGGTAATAAAATTTTTTTAATATTTCTTTTTTCAATCAAATATGCTAAACAATTACGTCCACAATTAAACTTCAATGAATTCTCATGAAACATAGGTAATCGATATATATCCAATTCAAAATATCCACTAATTTCTTTCATTTTGTTTTTACTTTATTATTAACTAGCTCAAATTTATTTAGCATTTCTTTTGCTTGTTCTTTTGAATTGAACATTAATACATCTATTATTGATAAATATGGAATAAAATCATTTCCATATTGTTTATAAAAAATATCATCTGTTTTTAAAAAACTCAATTGAATATAATTTTCTGCAAATGATTCATAATCATACATTTCTTGACCACCTATTGCATTTATATAATCAGTTGCATTTAATAATTTACATATGTGAATCACTTTTTCTTTTCCCTTTAATTCATTATTTTTTTGTAAATCAGAAGATATAATTATTTTTGTATTCACATCAAGATAATTTGCAATACTTCTTATTGAAAATTCTAAATATTTAGCTAAATTACTTTCTTCATTATTAATAATATTTTCAATAATTGGATATATTTGACTAAAATATGGCGCCTTTGAATAACTCATTTTTAATGTCGAAAGAAGTTTTCTTTTAAATATTGGATCATCTGATACTTCAACTTCATTTATTTTTTTAAATGGACTAGCACCTTTCATTTGAACATTAAAATATGATGGTTTGCCATTTGTCAATATTCTATTTCTATTTATCCAACCACCTTTTATAAAATTAACATCATCATATATAACATAAACATCAACTTCATTCATAAGTTGCCAATATCCAATATATGGAAAAAAATATGGTTGCATAATACCAACTTTCATAAATTAACCTCCAATTTTTACTTTTTTTCTTTTAATTCTTTTAAATAATTGTTGTAAACATGTAAATGGAAATAAAAGAATAATTTGAGTTAAATATTTTTTTGGACATTCAACAAAAAAATTTTTAATATCTTTGAAATTTCCAGTAATAATATCATATGCAACACCAGTTGTAAAGCAAATTTTATACTTATTAAAATAGTTATATTTATAATTAAAAAATTTATCTAGTTCTTTATCAATTTTTAAATATGCTAACTCAATTTCATTTACCTTATGAGTTGAATTATAATTTGATTCTTCAGTACTATTTCTCATTCTATAAACCATCATTGGTTTAGCAATCACGTAAATTTTACCTAAACTTACCAAATATGAACACAACTGAGCGTCTCCTATAGTCTGATCAATTGAAAATAGTTGCTTAATGCTTTCATTATTTTCCTTATTATGATATATATTTTTGTAGACAGTTGACGTTTCAGAATAACGTTTTCCTTTTAATAATTCATTTAAGTCGTTTATAACGAAACCTTTATCAATCGCACTTGGAAACAAACCCGTAAATTCATTATTTAAATTTCTTCCCTCTTGAAGATGTGAAACACCAATAAATTCAGAATTATTTTCTAAAAAATCAATTTGTTTCTGAATCTTATTATCATCACACCAATAATCATCACCCTCAAGAACAGTAATATACTTCCCCTTAGACTTTTGACATGCATCTAATTGATTTTGTGTACCCCCCAAATTTTTTGTTCTCTCTACTATTCTTATTAACTCAGGATACTTGTCCGCATATTCTTTCATTATTTTTCCAGTATTATCAGGAGAACAATCATCTGCTAACAAAATTTCATATTTATAATTTGTTTTTTGATTTATTACACTTTCAACTGCTTCTCTAATGTACTTTTCTTGATTATACGAAATTATTACAACACTTAACATTATATTTTTTTCCATTTTTCACTTCCAATTTATTATTTCTTATGACGTTTCATCCATAATAATTTATAA
>CAZXOH010000134.1:0-1942 GCA_964642345.1 uncultured Muribaculaceae bacterium
TTCATTACTTAATGATTGTCTCAATTCATTAATATATTCATTCCAATTTTTATTAAAGGAGGATTTATCTATACAGCTGCAATGTATATTGTTTCTATTTTAGGCTTAAAAGAATTTTTAAGAGCCAAAAGTACAAAAAAAACATTACCTGTTTTTATAGAGTTTATTTCATATATTATTTTTTCATTAATTGTTTTATCAAATATTAATAATAATGAAATAATATATTCAGTTGATTTTAAAATTTTATCAGGGTTATTTTTAGTGTATTTAATTCCAACTGTTCTTTATCATGATAGAAGTTTATATAGTGTAACAGATGCATTTTATCTAATTGCAGGAATATTCTTTTTAGGAGTAAGTTTTTCTTTATTAATTATAATAAGAAATATAAGTCTTGATTTAATTGTATATTTATTTTTAATAACTATGTTAACAGATTCATATGCTTATATAACAGGAACACTTATTGGACGTCATAAAATGTTAAAAGAAATTTCTCCAAATAAAACATGGGAAGGAATGATAGGTGGTACATTAGCTGGAACAATTATTAGTGTTGTTTTTTATAGAATAGCAATTGACCCAACTATTTCAGTTTATCAAATAACTTTAATTACAACTTTTTTATCTATAATTGGTCAATTTGGAGATTTATGTTTTTCTGCTATTAAACGTTATTTTGGAATTAAAGATTTTTCAAATATTATGCCTGGCCATGGTGGAATTTTAGATAGATTTGATAGTATTATATTTGTAGTACTTGGTTTTATGTTTTTTATTAATATTATATAGGAGGTATTATGACTATTTTGTATTTTATACTTGTACTTGGAGTAACTGTTTTAATTCATGAATTAGGCCATTTTATATTCGCAAAAAAAGCAGGAGTATACATTTATGAATTTTCAATTGGAATGGGTCCACAAATTTTTAAATTCAAAAGAAAAAATGATGAAACTATTTATAGCATTAGATTATTACCTATTGGTGGATTTGTTAGTATGGCAGGAGAAGATTTAGAAATTGATACTAAAATACCAAAAGATAAACAATTATGTAATAAAAGTTGGTGTGATAGATTTTTAGTTTTGTTTGCCGGAATAGCTTTTAATTTTATGCTTGCAATTATAATTTTATTTACAATTGGATTAATTAATGGCGTTCCTAAAAATAATTTAGAAATTGCTTACATCGATAATAATTATAGTATTAGTGATACCAATATTCAAATTGGAGATGTTATTACAAAAATAAATAATAAAAAAATAACTTCATATGAGCAATTATCTGTTGAATTAGCAATTAATGATGGCAAAAAAATAAATTTAACTGTTAAAAATGAAAATGGTGAAGAAACATACGTAATTGAACCAACTTTAGTTGAAAGTGATGGGGCAACAAGTTATGTTTATGGATTTTCTTTAAGTAACGAAAAAGAAAAAGGTGTTTTTAAATCAATAGAATATGCATTTCAAAAAACTGGCAATTTAACTAATCAAATGGTTTTAATTGTTAAATATTTAGTAACAGGAAAATTAAGTTTAAACAATTTATCTGGTCCAGTTGGTATTTATCAAATAGTTGATCAAGCAAAAACTTTAGGATTTTTAAATGTTTTATATTTGATTGCTTATTTATGTATTAATGTAGGATTTATTAATTTTATACCTTTTCCTGCTTTTGATGGAGGAAGAATATTATTTTTGATTATAGAAAAAATAAAAGGAAGTAAAGTTAATCCTAAAGTGGAAAATACTATTCATTCAATAGGATTTGTTTTACTTATGTTATTAATGGTTTTTGTTACTTATAATGATATTATAAGAATATTTGGATAATTTTATTTAATAAACTTTTGCAAATTTGTAAAAGTTTATTTTCCTATAAAATAATTTTTGATTAATAGATTATTTTCTTATCAACAAATTGTTTTTTTTCT
>CAZXOH010000135.1:0-1913 GCA_964642345.1 uncultured Muribaculaceae bacterium
ATATTAAGTGCACTAGTTATTGGTTTCTCCAAGGCACAACCACATATGGGTTGTTACACATTCCAATATGAACGAAACCCAGCATTCTGTGTCGGTTTGTTCATTGCACTATATGATAATACTATTAAAGAGAAGTTCAAACGGTGGCATTTGTTACTATTAAGTATTGTTTTATTCATTATTGCAATTGTAGCATTATTTGTTGGAGTTGTCGGTTTGTCAGTTGGTTTTGCTGCATTTTCAAATACTTTAACAATTCAAAGTAGTGCTACAGTTAAACCAGATAATAGTACTTTTAATGTTGATTTTTCAACTAGTAATACATCAGTTGTTGTAGAACCAGTTGTTGCGGCAGTAACACCAGATGGACTAGTTACTACTAATGCTACTATTAATAATACTAGTGACCCTAAAATTAGTAATCTTAGTGCAACATTTACTGCACCTGGACAAAAAGCAGTATATACTTTCTATACTTATAATGCAGGTGAATTAGATGCATATTTAAAAAGCATAGTTTATGAAAATGTAACAGGCGAAACAACTAATAAGGTTTGTACTGCTACTAGCGGAACTGATGCTACATTAGTTGCTAGTGCATGTACTGGAATTTCATTAAGTGTTAAAGTTGGTACAGAAGCAGTTACAACAAGTGGAATTTCAAGTATTAGTGGTCATTCTTTAGCAAAAGGTGCTGGAGAACAAGTAACTGTTACTTTAGAATATGCTGAAGGTGCTACACGTACAGATGGCGACTTTACTGTATCATTTGGTGATGTTGCACTTACATATAGTTCAGCTGATTAATTAGGATGGTGATAAATATGAAGAAAAGTTATATTAAGTTAATATTTTTAATGTTTTTCTTCAGTTTATTGTTTATCTTAAATGGGTTTGTCAATAAATTTCTTAGTCAAGTAACATTAGATATATTATTAATTGTATTATTAGTATTAGCAAATTTGTTATTTGGCTTTGAAAAAGACAGACATAGGTATGTAAAAGATGTTATTTTGGAAATATTAATTATTTTAATATCTTTTATAGTGCTTTATTATTTATTTGGTGTAATAGTAGGATTTGCAAAAGTTGGCAATTATTATTCCTTAAAATCTATGACAAATATTATTTTACCACTTGTTATATACATAGTGGTTGGTGAGATTCTAAGATATGAACTTCTTATTAAATCTAGTGAATCTCGTTTATTAATATATTTAGTATGTATCTTTTTTATAATTATTGATACCACTATACCATTTTCAGTTCATACTAATAAATTTGATAGAGAAATGTTTTTACTTATCGCTGTAACAATTTTACCAAGTATATCTAAAAATATTTTATGTACATTTTTGAATTTGAAATTTGGATATAAACCAAGTATCGTTTATCTTTTAATAGTGGGATTATTTTCTTATTTAATACCTATTATTCCTAATCCTAATGAATATATATATTCACTAATTTTTATCTTATTTCCTTTATATGTTTTAGAACACGTAAAAAAATGGTTAGATAGTGATAAAGTTAGTAATGTTGTTTTAGAAAGATATAATTATAAAAAAGATAGCTTATGGCAGTTTCTTCCTTTAATTGCAATAACAGCTGTTTTAGTATATTTTGTTTCAGGTTATTTTAAATATTATGCAGTTGCGATTGCTAGTGGATCTATGGAGCCAAACATTTCAAAAGGTGATGTAGTTATAGTTGATAAAGAATTTAACGAATTAAAAGAAGGAGAAGTTTTAGCATACTATTATGATGATAAAGTTGTTGTACATAGAATTTATAAAATAATAGATACTAATGGAGAATATTTTATATATACAAAAGGCGATGCTAATAACGATTATGATAAATATAAAATAGATAAAAGTATGATTATTGGAGTAGTTAAAATTAAAATACCA
>CAZXOH010000136.1:0-1906 GCA_964642345.1 uncultured Muribaculaceae bacterium
CCCCCCCCCAGGTACTTCTGTCAAGATAGAAATTTTGTTCGGTTTTTTGAATTATTTTATACAATTAAAAAAAATAAAATCAAATTGATTCTATTTTTCATAATCACATTCACTACATTTAATAATGTCTTTTTTCTTTAAAAGCATTTTACCGCATTCTGGACATTTCTCACCAGTTGGCATATCCCAATAAGCAGTCTTACAATTTGGATAATTATTACATCCATAAAATAATTTTCCTTTTTTGGATTTTTTTTCAATTATTTTTCCATCACAATTAGGACAATCACAAATTTCAACAACTTTTCTTGGAACTTGTTTTATATATTTACATTCTGGATAATTACTACAAGCAGTAAATTCTCCATATTTACCCTTTCTAATTACTAAAGGATGACCACATTCTGGACAATCTTCTCCTGTTTTTTCAGGCTCTTTTTTTTCTATTGTATCAAATGCTTCTTTTAAAGCAGGTTCAAAATCTTTATAAAATTTATCTAAAGTTTTATACCATACTAACTTACCATCAGCAATTTCATCTAATTCTTTTTCCATTTCAGCTGTATATTCTACATTTATAATGTTAGAAAATGCTAATTGTAACTTATCAGTAACCTCAATACCAACATCCGTAGGAATAAATTTTTTCCCTTCAATTTTAACATAGCCACGATCTTTTATATTACCCATAATAGTTGCATATGTACTAGGTCTACCAATTCCTAAATCTTCCATAGTAGAAACTAAAGAAGCTTCTGTATATCTAGCTGGTGGTTCTGTAAAATGTTGTTCTTTTTCAATGTTATTACAAACAATAACATTTGATTTATATTCACTAAAAGGTGGTAAAATTTTATCTTTAGTATCTTCATAATCCTTATATACTTTTAAATAACCATCAAAAGTTATAACTGAACCTGTTGTTTTAAATTTATAATCATTATTATCTAAAATAACCGTAGTTGTATTAGTTTTAGCAGGTGCCATAAGAGAAGCTAAAGCACGATAATAAATTAATCTATATAATTTATATTCATCATCAGATAAGTATTTTTTAATACTTAATGGATCTCTTTTAATACTAGTTGGTCTTATTGCTTCATGAGCATCTTGAACATTTTCTGTTTTTTTGCTAACTTTTACACTACCTTTATACTCTTTACCATAATTTTTAGTAATATAATTCATAGTTTCAGTTATAAATTCATTAGATAATCTAATAGAATCAGTACGCATATAAGAAATAAGTCCTACTGTTTCATTTTCTAATTCAATTCCTTCATATAATTTTTGAGCAACACTCATAGTTTTTTTAGCATTCATTCCTAATATATTAGAAGCAGCAATTTGAAGTGTACTAGTAATAAAAGGTGGTTTTGAATTTTTATTTTTTTCTTTTTGTTCAATATTTTCTATTTTAAATGAATTAGATAATTTTTTTAAAATATTATCAGCTTCAACTAAGGAAGAAATTTTTATTTTTTTATTTTTATAACCAAACAAATCAGAATCAAAGTCATTAAATATTGCTTTAATTGTCCAATATTCTTCTGGAACAAAACTATCTCTTTCTCTTTCACGATCAACAATTAATTTTAAAGCTACAGATTGAACTCTTCCTGCACTTGTACCATCTGTTTTACTTTGAATTAATTTGCTCAATCTAAATCCAATAATTCTATCTAAAATTCTTCTTGTTTCTTGAGAATTAACTAAATCTTGATCAATTTTACGAGCATTTTTAAAAGAATTTAAAATAGCATCTTTAGTTACTTCATTAAAAACTATTCTTTCATAATTATTATCAGTTAAACCTAAAGTATCATAAAGGTGCCAACTAATAGCTTCTCCTTCACGGTCAGGGTCGGTTGCTAAATAAATGAAATCTGATTTTTTTACTTCTTTT
>CAZXOH010000137.1:0-1868 GCA_964642345.1 uncultured Muribaculaceae bacterium
ATATTAATAATAATTACACAATTAAAAACTTACTTGAAAAAATGAAAAATTTTAAAATATTAGGAATTATTAAAATAGAACAACACTAAAAAAAGGGCTTTTGCCCTTCTTTTATAAGGCTTTGCAGGATTTTGCTGCAAAACTAAAGGTTGACATTTTTAAACAAAAGCTTTCATCTTTTCGCTTGTTTTATAAATTTACTTATTATATAATTTTAACAGGAACATTTGATGTGAGTGTCGTCCTCCAATCTTGAGAAAGGAAGGAGGTAGATAAAGATGAAAACTATGACTTTTATAATAAAAGTTCTAAAGCTCATTGCTATCATTTTGTTACTTTCTACCTTACTGATGTTAGCAATAAAAAAATAGACACTCTTCAGCATTGCTAGAGTGTCAAGTCTATTAAATTAGAGGCGACATTCACTTGCAAGATTGAATGTTCCTCTTTTTTTATTTTATGCAAGTTCTCTTGCTTACATACTAATAATAGCATAAATTATTTAAATTGTCAAAAAATTCGTTTACATATCAATAGGAATTTCTTTATTTCCATATAAATAATAATTAAATATATCATTTAATATTTGAACAGCATAATTATGTATTTTATCATCAATAAATGTAAATGTTATTATGGAATTGGACAGTTTTGCCCAAAAAAGTATTGACATTTACAAATGCATAAGAAAGATTTTTTAATCTGCTAAGAGATTTTTTATAAGTTTCAATTAAATCTGGATCATTTTGATTTTGCGGTAAATTATCTAAATCAAAAATTTCATTTCTTTAGATTCAGTATCCCATTTTAATTCTCCTGAATAATTTCTAATACAATATAAAGCTGTGTTATTTATAACAACATCACCATTTGGATAATCATTTCTTCTACTAGCTCCTGAAACTATATCTATTAACTTCAAGTATCTTCATTTACATCCAAATTAGTTTCTTCTTTTACTTCTCTAATAATAGTATCTTGAAATCTTTCTCCTAATTCTTGACACCCACCAGGTAATCCCTATTAATCTCTATCTGCTCTACTTTGTAGTAATATTTGTCCTTGTCCATTTACTATTATCGCAGCTGCACCATCTTGTAATAAAACAAATTTATGTTTTAATACCCCAATACAGGATACCCAATTATATTACTTAATTCAATTATTTCGTTTGGTGTAAGCTTATTAATAATATTTATTAATTCTTCATTAAACCATTATTTAGATCTACAAAATTCAATTAGTTTTTCTTTTTGCTCAGATAAATTAAAACTTTCTCTTGCATGGTCGAGTGTACTAACTCTAATATAAATACCTGCAATTTTCTTTTCATCGTTCATAGTTTTATCTCTTTCTATTATTTTTTTGAAAGGGATTAAAAGCACAAAAAGTCCATACTTTTAACCTCAAGTATTTCACTTCCTTTTTTTGTACGCCTAGTTTAAAAACATTTAATTGTTTTTAATATGAATTTTCATATCTTTTAATTTAATACATTTAGAATAACCATTTATAAAAACTTTATCACTTCCATTAAATATTAAAATAATAAAAAAATTTATTTTGAAAATAGAAATTTATGTTACAAATACGATTTTATATGATATAATTAAATCGTGAAAGGAACAAACTTATGAAATATAAAAATGAAATTTTAAAACTTTTTAATAATAGATATCTTACTACGAAAGATGTTGTTGAACATAATATTCCAAAAATTTACTTATCAAGACTAGTAGATGAACATATAATTGAACGTGTTAGTAGAGGCATTTATATAAAGTCAAATGATATCCCAGATGATATGGTTGTACTTCAAAATAAAAGTAAAAATGCTATATATTCACATATGACTGCACTTTATTTAT
>CAZXOH010000138.1:0-1852 GCA_964642345.1 uncultured Muribaculaceae bacterium
TATCATACCCCCCCCCCAGACACTTCTGTCAAGATAGAAATTTTGTTCGCTTTTTGCATTGCTTTATACAACTTTTTGCATATTAAAATATAAAAAAAATAGAAACTATAATTCTATTTTATCTAATTCATCTACCATTTCTGATTGAGCATCAACGATTTCTTTTACTCTTTTTTTAAATATAGTAGTATTTCTTCTTAATAAATTGGCCTCATTTTCAGCTTTTTCTGCTCTAAGTAATGCTTCATTAACAATTCTATTAGCATTTCTTTTTGCATCTTCTAAAATAGTTTCAGCCTCATTATGAGCATTAACTTTAATTTGTTCACTTGTTTTTTCAGCCATTACTATTGCTTTATTAAGTGTACCTTCCATACGTTCATATTGAAGAAGTTTTTCTTTTAAAGCTTTATTTTCATTTTCAAATGATTGTAATTCTTTTATTTTTTTATCTTTTTCATTCATTTCGTTAACCATTGTTTCAACTTGATTAATTACTTTATCCAAAAAATTGTTAACTTCTTCTGGATCGTATCCTCTCATTGTACGGCTAAATTTCTCCATACCATTCACCTCATAAAGCTATTTAATAGCGTATTTTTACCATTCAATATTGATATCATCATTATCATGAATGTCTTTTCCTTGAGTTTCCTCAGTTATTTTCCCCTGAATGTTTATGTTGTTTGGTGTACATAAGAATATCCCACCACCAATTTTTTGCAAATCACCACTTATAGCATAAATAGTACCAGCTAAAAAATCTATTATTCTTTTTGCTTGATCACTTGTTACTCTTTTTAAATTAACAACAACTGTATTTCTCATTTTTAAATGATCAGCAATTTGTTGTGCTTCAGAATAAGCACGTGGTTCTAATAAAATCATTTTGGTACTACCATCATTTTCCTTTAATGCATCTTCTGGTTTTAAATCATAATATTCATCACCTGATATGTTATCAGTTAATACATCATCATCATTTGATAAAATTTTTTTTAGAATTCCCACTTTTTCATCCTCCCTACGATACTCTAACTCTATAAATAATTTTACCACATATATTTATAAAAGCAAATAATTTTTTAGAAAAAAAACAGAATTTTTAAAATTCTATTTTCTTTGTTATATAGTCGATTACATCATCTAATGATATAGTAATTTGTTTCATTGTATCTCTATTTCTTACAGTTACTGTATTATTATTTAATGTTTCATCATCAATAGTTATAACATATGGTGTCCCCATAATATCTTGTCTTCTATATCTTTTACCAATATTACCTGATTCATCATATGCAGTCATAAAATGTTTACTTAAATTTTTATAAACATTCATAGCTTTATCAGTGTGATATTTTTTTATTAATGGTAAAACAGCTACCTTATAAGGCGCTAAAAAAGGATGAAATTTCATTACTTCTCTTTCTTCTCCATTTTCTAACTCTTCAACTTCATAAGCATTTGATAATATTGTTAATACTGTTCTTTCAACTCCTAAACTAGGTTCAATTACATAAGGAATATATTTTTCATTAGTTTCAGGATCTAAATATTCCATTGATACACCTGAAAATTTTTGATGTTGCTTTAAATCATAATCAGTTCTACTTGCAATACCCCAAAGTTCTCCCCAACCAAATGGAAATTTGTATTCGATATCTGTTGTAGCATTACTGTAAAAACATAATTCTTCTTTTGAATGATCTCTTAATCTTAAATTTTCTTCTTTAATTCCTAAAGATAATAAGAAATTTTTACAATAATCTTTATAATATTTGAACCACTCTAATTCAGTACCAGGTTTACAGAAAAATTCTAATTCCATTTGTTCAAATTCTCTTACTCTAAA
>CAZXOH010000139.1:0-1793 GCA_964642345.1 uncultured Muribaculaceae bacterium
TGTAGAAGCTCCACCACCACTTGTTCCTCCAGACAAAATTTGTGTAGCACTTGCTTTTAAGAAACGTGCTAAATCAAATCCATTATGTTCAAAGAAATTTGAATCTTCGGTTGCTATTATGGCATCAACTAAAACTTCAGGCAATTCATCAAAAGTAATTTTTGTTCTTTTTTCAGCGCCTAATTTTGCTATCACATTACCATTGGCATCATATAAGATACTTGAATCTTTAGCATATAATTCATTAGGGTCAAATTTTGGGGCATGCGTTACAATATAAGTACAAAAAGCAATACCACCTATTATACATAAGGATATACCAATTATAAAAATAATTAATATGATTTGGATAATTCTTTTCTTTTTCTTTTTAGTAGTTTTTGGATTTTTAGGTTTCTTCTTTCTATTTTTAAGATTAGGAAGGAAAAATATTAAATCAGCTAATCCAATAATTAAAAATGATTTAACATATCCAATACTTAATGTTCCTGCAATAAAAGCTACTAAGCTAACTATTAATATTATTATATTATCTTTGTTTTTAAAAAATTTTTTCATATTTTATCTCCTTCAAAATATATTTTGTCTATTATTTTTAAATAATCTAATCTGGGATTAAAATTATAATTTATAGAATAACCATACTCTTCAAAATAAGATATAGGTATAGACTTTTTGTTAAAATTATCAATGAAATTAAAAAAATCATTTCCTGTTAATAAAAAAACTTTATTTTCTTTAGTAAAACTTACAATTATAAAACCAATTCCACCATGATTAATAATTTTTTTCAAGTGTTCTATTTGATGCTTATGAATATTTGCTAAAGGAAAAGATTTTTTTGTTGTTTCTTTTGCTTCAAAATCAATATATTTTTCTTTATAAATTCCATTATAATCTGTTGTTGATGGAATTTTAAAGTGTGCTTCTTTAATGACTGCATCTCTTCTTGAAGGATAATCAACTTTATTTATAGTGATAGGTGTTGGCTTTTTATATATAACTGCAATATCATTATTTAAATAATATTTGTTAGTAATATTTAAATCATTTTCTAAATTCATCCCTCTATTACCATAATTTATATTATTTTTAATATTTTGATTAATCCCACCTGGATATTTCATTTATATCACCATTATAAGTATACTATATTTTAAAAAAAAATACTATATTCTAAGTTCTAATTTTTTCTAGTTTTGTCGAATAACTTTAAAAGGTAATTTTTTTTTGTTAAAGTAACGTCAAGAGGTGATTAAACTTGAAAAATTATAATGTTTTAAATGAAGTGTTTGAGGACATGCTGGATGATATTAAATATATTAAAAAAGCAACTTTTATAGGGACACTTAAAAAGCACTAAAACGGATTGACAAAATTCGTTTTTTTTGAGAGAATAATATTAAGATTGTGAGGTAATATAATGTTTCAAGATAGAATCCTACTTACAGGTAAAGATATTTTAGAAAAAGAATTTAAAATTGATACTAGAGGCTATAGACCTCAAGAAGTAGATAAATTTTTGGATGCAATTATAAGAGATTATGAAGAATTTGCTAATATCATAAATGAAATAGAAAATGATAAAAAAGATTTAATTGATGAAAACATTAAACTGAAACAAGAAATTAGAAATCTTAGAACTAAAATTGAAGTTTTAAGAGAAAACAATGATGATTCAACATCAACTGCAGATGTTCTAAGAAGAATATCTAGACTAGAAAAAATTATATATGGAAAAGAATAATATTTTGACAAATGCTGCATTCAAGTAATGTAGAGGAAAGTCCATG
>CAZXOH010000140.1:0-1725 GCA_964642345.1 uncultured Muribaculaceae bacterium
AGAAGATAATAAATCGTATTCTGGTTATCATATATGGGGTTATTGGACATCAACGGCATGGGGAACGGCCGGCTCTGGTAATCATTTATGGCATGTGTTTAGATGTGGCGGCTTGCACGTTCGCAATGCGTCTATGACTGACAATGGTATCCGTCCAGTTATAACAATACCAAAATCAAGATTATCTTAAAAGAAACTTTATTATTTAAAGAAAACAATTTATACTAAAAACAATTAAGACTTACTATAGTAAATCTTTTTTTTATTCAAAATTTATAGTATAATTAAATAGGTGATGAAAATGTTTGAGAATAAAAAAATATTTATATTTGGTATGGCTAGAAGTGGTTATGAAGCAGCAAAATTTTTAGCAGGTTATAACAATGAAATAATAGTAGTGGATGGAAAAGAACAAAATATTGAACATGTAAAAGAATTAGAAAAATTAGGAGTAAAAGTAATAATCACTGATAATCAAATTGATGTATTAGATGATTCATTTGATTATATGATTAAAAATCCAGGAATTAAATATGATAATCCAGTTGTTTTAAAAGCAAGAAAATTAAATATAAAAGTAATAAATGAATTAGAAATGGCTTATAATTTTTTACCTAAAAATATAAAAATAATAGGAGTGACTGGTTCAAATGGAAAAACAACAACTGTAACACTTATTTATGAAGTTTTAAAAGAAGCAAATAAAAATGTTTATCTATGTGGTAATATCGGAACACCCTTATCAAGTATGATTAAGGACGTAAAAGAAAATGATATATTAGTAATTGAAATATCAGATCATCAATTATGTGATATGTATAATTTTAAAACAAATATTAGCATTTTAACAAACATTAGTGAAACACATATTGATTTTCATGATACATATGATAGATATAAAATGATAAAAAAAAGAATATTCAATAATCATACGGAAAATGATATCGCAATTATTAATATAAATAATAAAGAATCATTAGATTTAACAAATAATATAAAATCAAAAAAAATATATTTTGGTAAAGATGATTATATTAAAGACAATAATATTTATTATAATGATGAATTAGTTATAAATATAAGTGATATAAAATTAAAAGGAAACCATAACTATGAAAATATTTTAGCAATGATTTTAGCAGTTAAACAATTTAATGTATCAAATGAAGCTATATATAATGTTTTAAGTACATTTAAAGGAGTAGAACATAGAATTGAATATGTGGATACAATTAATGGTAGAATATTCTATAATGATTCTAAATCAACAAATAATAAAGCATTAATAACAGCTTTAAATTCCTTTACAACACCTACAATACTAATAATGGGGGGTTTAGATAGAGGACAATTATTTGATGAATTAGATGAATATATGAAAAACGTAAAATATATTATTTGTTATGGAGAAACAAAACAAAAAATTAAAGAATTTGCAACTAAATATAATTACAATTGTGAAGTAGTTAATAATTTAATAGAAGCAACACATAAAGCCTATGAATTATCTAGTGAAGGTGATACAATTCTTTTATCTCCTGGCTGTGCAAGTTGGGATCAATATAAATGCTTTGAAGATAGAGGCGAAGAATTTAAGAACGAATTAAAGAATCTATAAAAGATTCTTTTTTGATATTATATAAAATAAATTACAAAAAAGTTGTATAAAATATAAAAAAAGCGAACAAAATTTCTATCTTGACAGAATCACCTGGGGGGGGGGTA
>CAZXOH010000141.1:0-1673 GCA_964642345.1 uncultured Muribaculaceae bacterium
TTATTTAGAAGGATCATCTATTATTGTTGAAAAAATAGGTAATGATGTGTTATACTATCTATATAGTACCATTGATAATTTAGTTGGATTTAAATATAATGATAATCTATATTATTATATAAAAAATAATCAAGAGGATATTATTGGTATACTTGATAGCGATTATAATGTTGTTGCTAATTATAAATATGATTCTTGGGGGAAAATTTTATCAATAACTGATGGAACTGGTGAAGATGTATCAGAAAATAGTTCACATATTGCTAATATAAACCCATTTAGATATAGAAGTTATTATTATGACAAAGAAACTAATTTATATTATTTAAATAATAGATATTATAATCCATTATGGGGAAGATTTATTAATGTAGATAATATTATTAATAGTAATAATGATATCTTATCGCATAATTTATATTTATATTGTAGCAATAATCCTGTATCAAATATGGATAAAAATGGATTGGGATTATTAAGCATTATTGTTAAAACGGTAAAATGCGTTTTTACAATTTATAAAAAGGTAAAATCTGCTATTCAAAAGATAAATTCTACTAATACTACTACAGGCGAAAGTACTAAAAATAACCAAAATTTGCCAGATTATACTGAAGCACTAAACAAAGTTTTGATTAAAAATTCAGCACAAGCAACTGTAATGAAAAACTCTGTTTCATCTCCATCATCTTTGAATTATTTCTATGAACAAGTTAAAAGTAATGGAGAATGGGATTACAAAGTGGAAGAGAATTGGCTAAGAGATATAGATGTTCCATATCTAGGAGTTACAGGAGAATTTTTATATAATGGACAAGTAACAACTGCGGAAGAGTTTGGAAATATACATTACGGATTTATTGGAGCACATATGGGATATTCATCAACTATATTATTCATGGGAGGTGGATATGCAAAATGTGGTATAGATGTTAGAATTTTTGAGCCACCATATTATTGTGATGATGAGAATGACCATTATGGTATTCAAAGAGGAATTGATATGTATTATAATAGGTAATAAATGAGGTGATCATTTTGAAAAAAAAGTTTTATATCGGATTTCTAATTACTTGTGGGATACTAGTATTTGTATTGTTATATATTTTAATTTCTGTTACATTTAATAATGTTTATGGACATAAAATAAAGGATGATGAAGTTATAAAATTATTTAATGCAAATCAAGAAAAGTTTGATGCTGTAATCAAAGAAATAGACAGTATTGAAATAATTTGTATAAGGAAGCAATATAATTCATATTATGAATTATGTATAGAAAATAATGATAAAAAATTTATTGATATAAAACAGGATGTAGATGATTATTTAAATTATAAAAAAAGTATAGATATTATGGAAGAATTAAATATTTCTTACATATCAAAAAACTATAATAACATAAGTTTTACAATGAATTCTATGTTTGGATTAGGACAACAAATAGTATATATTTCTGATATGGCTAAATACAAATATGGTAATTCTATAAGTTATATTAAAAATATAGAAAATAATTGGTATTACATAGAAACAAAATAAAAAGAATTTGGGTTATTAATTAATAAACCAAATTCTTTTTCATATATTAGGAAAGTTCTTTTTGAAAAATAAAGCGAAAATATGTACGTGTTCAGAAAGTGGACAACATAAAAATCCGGCAATTAAATCCG
>CAZXOH010000142.1:0-1621 GCA_964642345.1 uncultured Muribaculaceae bacterium
GATTTTTGGTAAAAATTTAAATTTTTTTAAATTAAAATATAAAAACCATTCATTAAAATAAGTTATCTTTATGTTAATAAATTACTTATAAAATCTACAATATTTATTACTTCATCTTTTGTTTTATTAAAAATTTCATTAAAGAATGATATATTTTTTTTAATAAATATTTTATAAATATTACCATCTTTACATTTTATGATTTCAATATCAGAATATCTATTATATCTTCTTAATAAATTTTCTAATTCATTTTTAGAATTATCATATAGTATTATTTCATTATTACATATATAAATACTATCATAAATTATTTTGTTTTGAATATCTTTAATTCTATCAAAATTACATATCAAATATTTTGTTTTTCTTTTTCTAAATTTTTTTCTCAATTTTTTTATTTTTAATTTTTTATTTTTTATTTTACTTTTTGAATCTTTTTCAAAACAATCTAATAAATTACATTCTAAAATATTTTTATTTTTTTCTATTAAGTTAATCAATTTTTCTTCATTAATTCCGATACCGATTAAATTGCCATTTAATTGTTTTATTATTTTTTCTAATTCTTTATTCATTTAAACCACCTACTACATCATTTATAACATAGCTAGCGCATAATATTCCAGCACTACTTGGAACTAAAGCATTTGACCCTAATTCAACTCTATTATATGGTTTTTCATCACTACAAACAACCATTATTTTTTGTCTTATTTTTTCATCACGAACCATTTTTCTTATTATTTTTGCTATAGGATCATAACTAGTTTTTCTTATTTCTGTTATTTTTAATTTTTCAGGATTCATTTTTTTTGCTGTACCCATACAAGATATTATTTTTATGTTTCTTTTTATACTTTGTCTAATTAATTCTTTTTTTGTTTCAATTGTATCACAAGCATCTATTATATAGTCTACTTTTTCTTTAAATAATTTTTCTATGTTTTCTTTATTAATGAATTCATTAATTTTTATTACTTCTGTATTACTAATTTCCTTAATTCTTTTTTCAGCAACATCAACCTTATTTAAACCAATATTATTTTTATTTGAAATAATTTGTCTATTTAAATTTGTTATATCAACTATATCTTTATCCACAATTATAACTTTTCCAATTCCAGAACGAACTAATGATTCTAAAGCGTATCCACCTACACCACCTAATCCAATTATCAAAACTGTAGTTTTTTTTAATTTATTTATATTTTCTTTTCCAATTAATGTTTCTAATCTATCTAACATAGTACCACCTAACTAAAATTATACCATAATTTTTATATAGAAAAAACTGACTATTGTCAGTTTTAAAATCATTTTGTTTTTTATCGTAATTTAATTATTGGTTTGAAAGTGCTGTACATTCACCAGCTGTTGCTTTTCCAGCGCCATCATATTTAACAGTATAATCTTTTGAATTTAATTTTATTGTTAAACAAGTTGCAGAAGTTGCATTTCCGTTTGAATCTAACACAATACTACCACCAGTTGGCATAGTACCTTTCATTGAAACTTTACCTTCTAAATCATCTGGTGTGAAAATATTTGAATCACCTGAAAGTGTAATATCATCTTTTTCATCAGTAGTAAGTTGAGATATAACTACTTGATTTTCTAC
>CAZXOH010000143.1:0-1588 GCA_964642345.1 uncultured Muribaculaceae bacterium
CACAACTTATTATACATAATACAATAATTAAAAATATTCTACTTTTTATCACTTTCTTCATATATTTTCCTACCTTCAATACAATTCTAGCATTCGTTTGAATGCTTTGTCAAGCATTTGTTTAAATGCATATTAAAATTGTAATAGGTGATATAATGTATTTAAAAAGAATTAGAGATTTAAGAGAAGATAATGATTTACTTCAAAAAGAAGTTGCTGCAATTCTTAATATAACTAGACAACAATATAATTTATATGAAAATGGAATAAGGGAATTTAAATTAGAACACATAAAGAAATTAGCAATTTATTATAATGTTTCAACTGATTATTTATTTGAATTAACAAATCAAAAAAGGGCTGTTGTGAAATTAAGTAATTAATTTAACACACCCTTTTTCTATTTAAACATATACATCAAATCGTATTTATATTTTTTATAAATATACACATTAAAAATAAATCATTTTTTCAATGATTTATCTTATATTTATATCTAAAATATCATCAATTTTAATTAATTCATTATCCATTGTAATTAAATAACCATTTTTTTTACCAATAATTTTTTTATCAACTATTCCATCTTTTAATTTGATATTTACATCTACTTTATAAATATAATTTGTTGATTTAAAAATATTATTAATTTTACTATTAATATCTAAATTATCTACGACATCATCTTTTAAAAATTCATTATTTTTTGTATATGAATACGAATCATTATTTTCTATTTTTCTATTTATTTTGTTTGCAAAAACTTTTGGAATTTTCTTTTCCAATTTAATCACCTCAATCAAATTATATTTCTTTTTTGTCTAAAAAATACGAAATAAAATACCCAAATATAATTAAAATTAATCCTACTATAAATTGCAATAAATTAAAAGAATTACTAAAAGTATCTACAATTAAAAATAATAAAGAAGAAAATACAAATCCTAGAATTAATAAATAAGTTTGATGATTAAAATTTTTAAAACAATAATTAATTAATTTACTAGTTATATAAATACCTAAAATAAGTCCAATTCCAAAAAAAATTATAAATGGAAATAATAACTTACTAAATAACAATAAAACAAATTCATATACTCCTAAAACCATAAAAATTGCTGTACCACTTATACCAGGTATAATCATTGTTACAGCATCAATAAAACCAATTAAAATAGTTAATATATAACCATTAAAATTATTTTCAATATTTATATATCCTTTTCCTAAAAAAGAAATTAAAACAATAATTAAAAATGAAATAAATATATAAATATAATCCTTTTTTGTTTTTAGTTTATTTTTAGCTAAAATATTTGGAATAGTACCTATAATTAAACCAATAAATAAACACATTATCAAAAAATAATAATTAGTTATTAAATAATATATAATATTACTAAAAAGAATAACTGCTAATAAAAAACCTATAAATAATTCAAAGACAAATTTATAATTATATTTAATTTCAGTAAAAAAATTACAAATAATATCAATACATTTTTCATAAACACCAAGTGACATTGCAATTAAACTTCCAGATACCCCTGGTATAATTTTACCTATTCCAATAAAAAACCCCTTCAAA
>CAZXOH010000144.1:0-1556 GCA_964642345.1 uncultured Muribaculaceae bacterium
AAATATGAAAATCAAAAAATAAGTTCAAATGAATGGATACAAAAGTTCAAAGAGCAAAAAGGCATAACAAAATTATCAAGAGATATAGTAATGGAACTAATAGAATGTATTTATGTACATGAAAATGGAAATATAACAATAAAATTTAAGTTTGAAGATGAATTTAAAAGATGTTTAGAATATATAAAAAATAATAAAAATTTTTAAAATATAAAAGCTGTTTAAAATATATTTTCAAAACTATATAAATTATGGTAAAATGACATCGAAAGGTTGTGTAATAAATGAGTAAAAGAACGAATAGAAAGAAGATAAAACAGCTAACATATTTAATTTTAGTTTTAATTTGTGTAATAATATCATTATTTTATAGTCCGCAAGAGAATATAGAAAATACATCAAACAATATAATTGTAAACGAAACTTATAATATTACTGATATTCCTAAATATAATGGCAATATTTATGTGACTATTAATAATAATATTCCATATTTTACTGAAGAAGAGCATACTACTGAAAGTTTTGAAAGATATAGTAAGAAAGATAATTTAAAAAGGTGTGGAGTTGCATATGCTAATATTTGTAAAGAAATAATGCCAACAGAAAAAAGAGAAGACATTAGTGAAATAGAGCCAACAGGTTGGATACAAAAAGAATATGATGGAGAATATTTATATAATAGATGCCATTTAATAGGTTATCAACTAGCAGGAGAAAATGCAAATGAGTTAAATTTAATTACTGGAACAAGATATTTTAATGTATCTGGAATGTTACCATTTGAAAATAGAGTGGCAAATTATATTGATGAAAACCCTAATAATCATGTTCTATATAGAGTAACACCAATTTTTGAAGGAAATAATCTTGTGGCAACAGGTGCACAAATGGAAGCATATTCAGTAGAAGATAATGGAAAAGGCGTATGTTTTAACGTTTTTGTATATAATGTACAACCTGGAATTAATATAGATTATGCCACAGGAAAAAGCTGGAAATAACAAACCAAATAAAAAGTCTAAAAAATGTTGAAATTTTAGACTTTTTATTATATAATCATTTCAATTTTAATCTTTCTACTATAAATCAATAGTAGATATTTCCCCCAAAAAAGCATAAAAAGGAGAGTGATGTTTATTGAATTTAGAAATTTTCAATGGCTTAATTAATAATATAAAAAAAAGTGACTTTATGCAAAATTTTATAAAGGAGTTAGGCAATTTTTTAGAAAACAATAATAATAGCAATATAGTAAATGAAACTAATAAATATAGTAATTATTGGGATTATCAAAATTTTATGGAAGATAATGTAGCAGCAAATATTGGAATATCTAGATGGAGTGCAGATATTAGATATCATGATGAATTAAGTAATGCAATAGATAATAGCATTTTAAAATTATCTGAAAATGAAGGAACTTTATATAGAAAACAATTTATGGCAAATGGACCAACAGACAATCAAACATATAGTATTGATAAATATGAAAATGGCAAAATTGAACATTTAATTTTGTCTGCTGATAAAGTTCCAAAAGGATTTGAAAATGA